>JAJQEJ010000036.1 GCA_021201735.1 Oscillospiraceae bacterium
TCTCCCTACTCTTTGGCAATATTGCTCCTTAATCTTTTCGTGCGGTTGCCCTGATGCGTAAAAGGAAGCCTTACATACTGTCGAACGCCATAATTGCCGTTGCAAGCAGCGCACGTGTCGCGCTCTGCGAGAAGTCGGCGTTCGCGGGGAGCATCCCGTTCTCCACCGCCCACGCGACCGCGGCACGCGCCCAGGAGGACGAACCCGCGCCGGCATCGCCGCTCATGGGTACGGCCGCCCCGCCTTTCGTCTCCAGATAATGGACGAGGAACACAGCCGCCTGCTCCAGTGTCACGTCAACGTCCGGCGAGAAGGTGGTTTCCGATGTGCCGCTCGTAATACCGTATTCCACCGCCCACGCCACCGCGTCCCTGTACCAGTCCTGTGTCAGATCCGTAAAGGGCGTCTGTGCAGAGACGGACGGCGCACCGGCCATACGGTAGAGCACCGTCACAAACATCGCCCGCGTCATACCTGTATCGGGAGAAAACGCGGTGTCGGATGTACCGCTAAAATATCCCGCATGGTAGACACCGGCCACATCCTCAAAATACATGTCTGTGACGAACACATCGCTGAAGGGCAGTGCCTGCGCAAAGGTACAGGCAGCCGAACCCGAGAGGCCGGAAATCGCCTCCACCCCACTGTATTTCCTGACAAAGCTATGGCTGTTGCCGGTGTGCCCCTGGCAGTAAAGCGTGCCGCCGGTAATACTGACCGTCCCGCCATCCAGAACCGTGGGCGAGGCCGTCGCCTGCGCCCGCACCGTACCGCCGGTAATCTTCAGCTCCTGCGCCGAAATAACAGAGACGTTATCGGAATTTGTGCAGCCGTTAAAGGTGCCGCCGCTCAGAATCACAGTACCCTCATTCGCAAAGAGCGCGCCCCCCTCAATACTGAGCTGCCCCAGCTTGACCAGAGAGAGCGTTCCGCTTTGCTGCTCCAGCACCGCGCCGGTATCCAGCTTGACGGCGGCATTGCCGATGTTGGATTCAACATACAGGCTGCCCGTACCGGTGAACGTCTCACTGCCGCAGACCCAAACCGTCGGGTGGAGGTTCCCCTTCTCATCACAGGTGCTCACAAGCGTGTTTTCCCCCTTCAGTTCCAACGTGCCGCCGTTCAGGGTCAGAAGGGATTGCGTACCGTTTAACGCCACATCCTCCAGTGCCAGAGAAACATCTGTCCCGGCGCGCAGCGTCAGCTCGTCGCATGCTGCGCCCATGCCCTTGAGTGTCACGGTAAGGCCGTCCGCAATCGAGACCTCACCGGATGTGCTGTAATCAAGGAAGTATGTCCCGCTCTCCGTCACAGCGTCGCCGCCGTGTACGACAATGGGATAATAAACCGCCTGCACCGTCAAATCCCCGCCGCCAAGGGTATACTCCCCCCACTGCGCGGTATAGCCGTCCTTCGCCGGTACAGCAGGTTCGCTGATGCGCTCACCGGCACTGGAATACGTTTGGGTGTCTATGGTCTGCCCGTCCGCCAGAAAGGTAACCGTCCACGGTGCCTGTTTGGCGGCGGGTTGTGTCCACGTATCGGTATCCACTGTGCTGGCGGGGAGCAGGGACGGATTCGCAGTACCCTGCTCGGTAACCGTACCCTCGCGGCCGGTCAGACCGCCTTTGCTGGTGGCAGTGAAGTCCGCGCCGGTGCTGACGCTGCCGGTGGCGGAGACATTTTCCATGGTCAGATACTGGGCATACCCCACAGCGCTGCCCACACCCGCCCACAGATTTTTACAGTTGGACGTCACCGCACCGGTGCTTATACTGTTTGTGATGGTGGACTGAAAGCGCGACGTTGTATAACCGGCAATCCCGCCGGTATACCGGTCGGCGCTTGTAACGGCGGCGAAATTGCCGCAGTCTTCCACACTGCCGGGCAGCTGCCCGACGATGCCGCCGGTGCCGTAGCTTTCGTCCCCGGCAGCCTGTATCTCCCCGTAATTATCACAGCCGCTTATGACATCTTCGACGGAATAACAGATGCCGACAATACCGCCGACGCCGGAGGTGCCGCTCACCCCGGCATAATTTGTGCAGCCGGAGACGGTGGTGCCGTTACAGATGTAGGCGGCAATCCCCGCAGCGCCGGTTCCGTTTGCGGTGACCTCCGCGCGGTTCACGCAGTTTTCAATCACGCAGCCGGAGGCATTGGCGACAACACCTGCGGCATAGGAGGTTGACGCATCACATACCACCGTGCCGCGCACGTTGATGTTTTGCAACGTCGCGCCGTCACAGTATCCAAATAAACCTGTATAGCTCCACTGGCTATAGGCACTCATATCATAGATTGTGTATCCGCAGCCGTCAAATACACCGGCAAACTGGTTGGATGAATTGCCGCAGGCCGTCCAAATACGCCCGTCCGCGCTGGCAAGCGAAATATCATTTCCGAGGCAAATCGTTGTGCCCTGAAAGGACACGCCCTCCGTATTCACCAGATACGCCATACCGGCGAGCTGTTCGGGTGTGGTGAGCGTGTAGCTCTCCCTGTCGCCCAAATACCAGCTTGTATCCGCATACGATGCCCATGATTTTTGTGTGGTTGACCGATCAATGGTCACTTCAATATCGCCTTCCCCGGTGACGGTAAACGTGCCGTTTACCATAAACGTCCCGATTGCGCTTACCACAGCGTTGGTAACCCGAATGTTATAGGCCCCCGAATAACTCAGGCTCTGGTCGGCGGGGACAGCGCCCTCGTGCGGTATGGCGTTGACACTGATCACGTTCCCCTCCAGCACCGTGTCGCCGTCGTGGATCGGCTTATTCGTGACATACACCATCTCATCCCCGGACATCTCGTAGCCTGTTTTGGAAAAGGACAGATAGCTGTCGTCACTCTGCGGGAGGCTGATCTGCACCTGATTCACCTTGGAAAATACCGCGCTCACCGTACTGTTCTCGCTCACCACAAAGAAATCCGTGTCAATTGCCTGCCCATTCAGGGTATAATACGCCAGCTTCCATCCCCCCGCCTCCTGCGCCGACAGGGTCACGGTTTCCATATTGGCCACCGTACCGGTGAAATCGGCGGTGACGCTGCCGCCCTCGGCGGGCTGCTGCACCGATACGCTGTAGCTTTCTGTGCCGTAAGCCCCCGCCTGAAACCAGAGCACCGGATAGCCTTGATTGATGTTCCCGCTGTCCTGTACAAACACGGTTCCGGACGCGTTGAGGTTGCCGACCAGATCGACCGTCTTCATCTCGTCGGACGTGAGGCATGTGGTGTCCACTGTAATGGTCTTGCTGGTGCCCTTATACCAGCCGTTGGAATCGGGGTCATCGTCACAGCCCTCCAGATAATAGCAATTGCCGATTGTGTAGGTGCCGGAGTCGTGCCCGCCGATGGCGACGGCCCGCTGATTGCCGTTGGAATCAATGGTGCCGACGTTGTAGCAATTGTAAATATCCATCCCCATATTATTGCCGCAGATCCCGCCCGCCGGGCAGGCGTATGTCGTGGTGACCGAACCGACATTGTAGCAATTGCGGATGACGCCGGTACCCCATCCTGCACCGACAATACCGCCGACGCCCTTGGCGTCTGTATTGTGAATATCCGCATAATTGGCGCAGTTTTCAATCACAACGCCGTTTGAAGCCTTGGCTACCCGCCCGACGATACCGCCGACCATACGGCGGCCATATATGTACCCTTCGCCAAGCACAATATTCCGGACCGTCGGCTGCCAGCCATTGGCCCCCTCAAAGGTCGGATTTTCCTCGGTATCCATGGTACCGCCCAGATAGCCCACCAGTCCGACCGCCTGGCTGTAAGGGAAGCCTTTTGCCGCATACCGGTCACAATACACGTGGCTGATGGTATGCCCCTGCCCATCCAGAACACCGCAAAAGCGGGTATCCAAAACGTAGCAGTCGCCGTCCGTCACCGACGGCTTCATCGGATACTTCCCGCCGATGGGCGTCCAGTTCGGGCCGGACCATACGCCGTTTGTATAGACGCCGCCCATATCCAGATCTGCCGTGAGATAGACCGTCTTATAGGCAAAATCAATCTCGCTGCCGTAGGTGATATCCGACACGCTTCCGCCGCCGGAACCCACAAGCTGGGTGTCCTCATTGACGATGCTTTTGAGGTAGGACTGATCCCCGATAATCTCCGGGCAAGTGGGGTCTGCCATACCGTTGACGAGCGCCGCCAGCCCCGCCAGCTGCGCGGGCGTTCCGATATAGTATTCGGACTGTGCAGGGTCATACCAGCTGATGTCCACCGTGCCGTCCCATACCGCAGCGCTCCCCGCTGCCTGTACAGGAAATACGGAGCCAAAGCTGACTGCGATTGCAAGCGTCAGAAACATCGCCACCGCTTTTCTTGTTGCTCTCATAATTACGCGCTCCTCTATTCTTATTTTCCCTGCCGCATTTTCCGCCGGTAGTTGAAGACACCGCTGATCACCAGAATCGCCGCAATGGCTATAATAATCAGAAGAATGGCAACGGGATTTATGACGGACTGTGTGGGTGTACGGTTGTCCTCCAACAGCTCCATAGCCCGCTCTTCCGGCACAATCTCATCCGGCACGATCTCCTGTGCCGCCTCCTGCTCCTCCCCGGCGCCTCCGCCGCCCTGCACGGTCACTTCCAGAGAGCCGTCATCCGCTCTTTGCTCTTCTTGTTCCGCAAGGGTTATATTGCGCGCCAGCACATCCTCCGGCGTCACCGCATCCGCTTGCGCCGCACTGTTGGTCTGTGTTGTTGTTGTTTGGGTGTCCGGCGTGTCGGGCGTTATGCCGTTACTCTGCCCATCCCCCTCGGTTCCGCCTCCGTCGCCGGTGCCGTCCTGATCGCTGTTTCCGCTCTCACCCTCACTGCCGCCGCCATCGCCCGACCCATCGCCATTGTCGTCCGCGTCGCCGGTGCCCTGTGGAACCGCTTCATCGCGGCTCCCGCCGGTACTCTTTTTCGTCTGCGTAACAGCCACCGGCACGTCGTCATCCTCCTCCGTGGTATCTTCGTCATCATCCGTTTCACTGATCAGTGACAAGGTGACGTCAGCGTATACCTTCGCGTTTCCTTCCGGCATCGTCAGGAGATAAACCCCATCGGATTCTTCCGCTTCCGACTCCGTTCCATCCGCATCCAGCTTTGCATAGACCCGTTCCAGCACACGCTCATACTGCTCCTCGCTCTCTTCCGCGTTGACGTATGTCTCCACCGCAATGTCAAGCTCTATCGTCGTGCCTGCCCCCGCGTAGATATCGCTCTCCAAGGTATCCTGCGCGGACTTCAACTGCACGACAGCGTTTTCCGTTGCACCCACTGCGAGATTGTAATAGCTCGGCTCGCCCAGTCTGGGCCCCATGTTGCCCTCATCATCCGTTCTCATCGTCCAGACATCCCGGTGGACATCGTCACCGCCATCCAGCAGGTAGGCTACCTCGCCCGACAGGAAGGCGCTTTCCGGTTTGGCTGTGGAGATTTCCGAATCAAAGAACGCGCTATGATCATCCGTATCCGATAAATAATAGTTGTTGTCGGTATTTGCAAGATAATCCGTATTGCTGTTTTGCGTGGCCACCACACCGCCGGTTGTGACGCTGTCCCCGGCCGTCTCGCTAGCGCTGACAAGCCCGTAGTGATAGCCGTTCTGAACGGTGCCTGCGCCAGATAAATATGCGATTCCGGCCACATATCCGGTGAAGCCTGTATTGGGAACGTAACTTGACGTAACATCCCCCCAGCTGTAGCAGTCGGAAAGCTCCACTGTACTGTTCATATTGCCAGCAATACCGGCGACGCCTGCACCGGCGGAGGTGACATCTGCCAGATTATAGCAGCCTTGCACGGTGGCATTTGTCACATAGCCAAACAATCCGCCTGCATAGTATGTGGTGGCGCTTGCCGTCCCCGACGCCCCGGTCACTTTACCTGTATTGTATGTGCCGGTGACACTTGCGTCTGATGTAGCATTCAGGTTCCCAATCAATCCGCCAATATAGCCACCTGCGCCCGTTACGCTTCCTGCGTTATAACAGTTCTCAAACTGCTGCGCACCGCCTCCCCCATAGTAGCCAACGAGCCCGCCGGTATATGAACCGCCGTTGGTGCTGCTGCTGATAATCTCTCCGGTATTATAGCATGTGTCCATATCACCAGCCACCCGACCAATCAGGCCGCCGGTATATGCAGCCGACGTTGCAACGCTGGTCACGTTGCCCGTGTTGTAGCAATATTCCATGTCCATTGCGTTGTAGTTGTATCCAATCAGTCCGCCAATTGGGCTGCCGCCCTCAATATCCCCTTCATTCCGGCATTCGGTAAACGCACCTTCACTGGAGCCTGAACCGGTTTGCCCTCCAATCAGCCCACCGACATTAGCGCCTTTCGTTTCGACACGCCCTGTGTTAACACACTCGTCCATACCCATAAAGTTTGTATAAATACTACCGACAAGCCCGCCGACGTTCTGCGATGATGAACCACTGCCATAAATCTTTCCGCTGTTGGAGGAATCCTCCACCCTTAGATAGCCCCCCGTTGTATTATTAGCGCCTTCTCCGCCAAGTAAGCCGCCGATGCTGTTGCCTGACCCGGTAATATCCGCTTTGTTACTGCAGATTTCGATGGTAGCGTGCGGCCCGCAGTTGCCTGCCAGTCCTCCTACAAAGTTTATGCCATCTATATAGCTGTCCTCATCTCTAATATTCTCCGATTCTGATATGGTTAAATAGGCTGCGGCAGCCCCCACCAGCCCACCGGCATAGTAGTAGGAAGCGCGAATTGTTGCATAATTTTGGCAATTTTCAACTGTCAGATAGTCCTCCGCGTAGCCCACCAGTCCGCCGATCCTGCCGTCGTCTTTGGTGCTGCCCTTGCCGGTAACCGCGCCGTTGTTTTCACTGTTCGAGATAACGGGCTTTGCAGTCTCACTGCCATACAGATAGCCCACGAGTCCACCGACATATCCATTGCCGCTCACCGCCTCAGCATTGCTTGACACGCTGAATTCTGCCGTGCCGCCGTTCTGCGCGCCGACGGCGCCAACCAGTCCGCCCACATAGCTGCAGGCTTCGGCATTGATCTCTGCGTCATTTTCACAATTATGAAACTGGAAGACCGCCAGATTATCCTGAGACGAAGTGGCACCGACCAGACCGCCCAGATAGGAGCTCGACCCATATACGGTGCCGGTATTTTTGCAGTTGTCCAAGGTCAGCTGCATTTTCTCCGTACCCGCCGTGATCAGATAGCCCGCGAGCCCGCCGGTGTAGCTCTCACCAGTTACAATACCGTTGTTTTCACAGGCGGAAAAAATGGTCGTTTCCCCTGCCGCCGTGTAGGTCGTCATGCCTGCCAGTCCGCCTGTATAGGACTGGCCGGTAACGCTTCCCTTGTTCACGGACGATTGGAAAACGGTATTCCCTTCGCTGTAGCCAACCAGCCCGCCGACATATGTGCCGGTGCTTCCGGCGACGGTGGCTTCGTTTATGACGTTCGCGACCGTCGTCGCCGTGTCCGACGGCAGCACATACCCGGCAAGGCTGCCGATATACTGCCCTCCGTCACTCTGGACTGTGCCGCATATGGTAAGATTCCGGATTGTCGCCCCTTGCAGGTAGCCGAAAAGCCCCTGCGCGTTCTCTTTCGTATCAATGTTCAGGTTGTTGATGGTATAGCCCTTGCCGTCAAACGTCCCCTGAAACGGCACGTCATGCGTCCCGATCAGCCCCCGCCATAGCAGGTTCTCCTCGCTATCATACAGGTCAATATCATTGCCAAGCACCGCCGTGATCTCACGCGGATCGACATCGCTGTCCGTTTCACCGTTGACCAGTTTCGCAAATGCGCGGAGCTGAGAGGCCGTCTTAATCACATAATTTCCACTCTCGTCCTTTGCTGTGTCACTGTCAAGCCATGTATTATCCACCGCTATCGACTGCCATTTGGCGACCAGCCAGGTTTCCGTATAGATCGGAATGTTGGCAAAATCAAAGGCCTCTGTACTTGTCTGTGTGCCGGTATCGTCGGCCTCATACCACGCCAGCAGCTCATAGCCGTCTCTGGTCAGTTGCAGTGGTTCGCCTGTCTTACTGTATTCCACCACGACATCTTCATACAGATCGTCATAGCCATAGAAAAACCGAATGATCACAGGGTTGAGCTTCCAACTGGCGTAGAGCGTCGTCTCGGCAGCTATCTCTGCATCAAAATCCACCGCAGCGCCGTCTGCATCGACCCAGCCCATGAAGGAAAACCAATTGAAAGGGTTTGCGACAGCCGGGGCTTCCACCTTTCCCGCGCCGTCACGGGCGATCCTTACAACCGAGTCGCTCTGATCATAGCTGGCACCCAAGCCGTAAAATTGACTTTCCTGATAATCAAAATATACAACATCCTGCGTCGGGTCCACGAAATAATGCAGCGTTGGAAAATCATCCGTCCGCGCCTGGTAGGCGAAACCAACCTGCTGCGCAAAGGCGGGGTCTTGCATCTCCGCATCAGTCATTAACTGCGCGTCACCGACAGTGGCGGCTGTCGCGCTATCGTTATAATAGCAATTATAAAGCTTGGCCAATTCTAAATTTGCCGCGATGCCATATCCAATAAACTGGCCGTCGGCCGTCGCGCCTGTCACTGTCCCCGCGTTGTAGCAGTTCACCCATGTCACCGCGCAGGTCACATACCCTACGAAACCGGAGGCATAGCCATAGTCCGTGAAATCACCCGTACTGCCGGCAGAAATCACGCCGGTATTATAGCAGTTTTCAAACCGAACCGCCGTTGTTGCAGAATACGCCAAAAACCCGGCCGCCTGCGCATATGAATAGGCAGTTGACGCAGACGAACCGCCTCCGTTGACCTCTCTCACCGCGCCCGCATTATAGCAGGAAAGAAACGCGGTGGGGTTTCCTCTTGCAACCAGTCCGCCGGCATAGGAAGAACGCGTGGTGCCGGCTAAAACCTCTGATGTTACTGCACCCGTGTTATATGCATAGGATATTTCGCCAACACCTGATACATAGCCGAACACGCCGCCGGCATAAGCAATTGCTGATGTTCCTGTTGCACGTGACGCACTGCCTAGAATATCTCCACTATTCCAGACGTCTGACGTTCCGCCCGCGAGGTATGCTGCCACACCGCCAACATAACTGGTGGGCGTGCTGCTGTTCTGCGCAATGGCAGCGCCCGTAATGTCTCCATCATTACTGCTGCCGCGCAGCGCTCCGGCACTATATCCGGCGATACCGCCCGTATATAGCGTATAAGCACCCGTATTGGTCGACGTGTCCGCTTTTGTGACGGACGCAGAAATGTCCCCATGGTTGCAGCCATCCTGTATGCTCCCGGTGGTATACCCCACAATACCGCCGATATACCTGAGGAATGCCGCAGTTGGCTCTTCAGCCGCTGTTACACCGACCGTGCCGTAATTCTGTACATCTTCCATCACACCGGTGCTGTGTGCTGCCACGCCGCCGACGTACACATTCGCCTCCGCCGGCAGGGCAGTGACCGTGATATCCACCCGGTTCGTCACGTTGCTGATCGTCCCCTGATGCTGGGCAACGACACCGGCAGTATAGTTCCCGCCCGTTACGCTGCCTGTCACCGTCAGGTTTTTGATCACGGAATCCGTCCCCGTATAGCCGAACAGGGCCTGGTGATCCGCGTCGGATGCGTCAAGGCTGAGATTGATAACCTGATTCCCACCGTCAAAAATGCCTTCAAAGCAGTTTGTCGCGGTACCGATGGGCGTCCAGTCCAGATACTCTGTCGTTTCCTCTTCCTCCTCGCCGTCTACCGCCATGGGTGTCAGGAAGGAATCGCTCTCGATATCGGTATCCGCCGTCAGATTGACAATGACCGGCATAAAAAGAAGGCGCTCGGGCAAAAACGCTGCGTCCAAAGAGATGGCATCGTATGTATCCACAGCAGCAGAACTGCCGTCATCTGCCGCATCGCCGCTGCCGGTTTCCAGATGTTCTGTTTCCTCAGTCGTCTCGCCGGTGGAAGATTCATCCAAATCAGGCGACTGCGCGCCGTCTGTGCTGTCTCCAGTGGCGGCGTTTTCCTCCGTCTCTTCGCATTCAGTACCCTCCTCCGGCTCTGCGCTCTCATCGGCCTGCGTGCTGTCTCCCGTTTCCGCACTGTCTTCTGTCTCTGTGCCGTCACTGCTTTCCGCCGCATTCGTATCGGATGTGGTTTCTACGGTAAGCGCAGGCTCCGTACCGCTCTCTTCATCGTCCTCCGGCACGGGAACCGCAGCCAGGTCAAATGTCTCCACGCCGTCAGCGAGCGCAATGGTAATACCCTGAAACGTTGTCCCCGCGTTGACCAGATACGCCAGACCAAACAGCGCTTCCGGCGACTCCAAGGTGTATTGGAACTTCGGATTCTCCGCATCATACCAGGATATCCAATCCGCCGGTATACTGTCTGACGCCAGCGCGGTCACCGCCAAAGGATTCAGCGGCGTCTCCGCTTCCGTCTCAGCCATCGCTTCTGCTGCGTCATCCTCCAGACGTTCCGTCTCCTCCGGTTCCGCTTCCGCATCCTGCGCGGTATCTTCTGCGACTTCATCCACGAGCGGTAAATGTCAATGGCAATCTAAAAATGCACAAAAAGGGCGGGGAAAAAATGTACAAAA
>JAJQEJ010000022.1 GCA_021201735.1 Oscillospiraceae bacterium
ACCCAAAGTGGTTGAAATCACACGATTTCAACCACTTTGTCTTCAGTCTGAGGCTGTAGACTTTGTCTACAGCCTCAAACTGCGTCCGACAACGAAACACATCTATATAGGGGTTATGCGTAAGCGTCAAGTATGGGCGCGCCGCCGCCCCGTGCCAAAGATGAGATTGCCTTATATATATATGAATTTAAGGGAATGATGGCATGGCAACGATTACGCTTCCCGCTGGAAGCAGAAGCAGCGATTCTTACGGAAAACTCAGAAGATATAATTGAGCGATCCAGCAGCATGGATTTTTTAGAGACTGTTACCGTTCCAGCCGGTTTATTCATCACCATTCAGTCCGCGCAGATAACCGGGCCTACCACAATAACCTTGGCGGCCAGGCCCTCGGCGGCGGTGTGTATAATAACGACACGTTCAACATGAGCGGTGGGGTAATCAGCAATAACCAAGCCTTCAACTTGGGCAACAGCTCCCGCGGCGGAGGCATGTATCATTACAACGAATGCACCATGGATGGTACGGCATCCGTGACCCATAACACGGCGGTGACAGAGCAAGACAATGGCTTTGTCTACGGCGGCGGGGTGCTGAACGGTGTCATCAACGTCAATGCGGCGGACAATGCGGGCGACGGCGGCATCTTTACCGAAGATTTTGACTACGCAAATCCTGCGAGTACCTCTGCCTATCAAAATATCACCACCGCTGCTACCACAGCATTCAGCGGCAACCATGCGGCTGCGGCCTATTTCCCGCCGGATAACGCAAGCGATTTTCTCAATATCGGGTATGCAAGCACGAGTGTCGTGGGTCCCGCAGGGTATATACACCCGCTGAACAATTATGATATTAACTACGTGGGCGCTTGCATGATTGCATTTTTCAGCGTGACCTAGCCAATGGTGGAACCGGAAGCCACGCGGACACAGACCTCCCCAGCGGCACGGTATACACAATCTTGTCGCCCGAGGCGGCGGGGATCAGCCGCCCAGGCTACACGTTCACGGGCTGGAACACGGAACCGGACGGTAGCGGAACGGCTTACCAGCCGAGCGATACCACCGTCATCACCGGGGATGTGATTCTCTATGCCCAGTGGACGCCAAACGAGGTGCCGGTTATCCCATGCCAGTGTTTCTGTATCCCCTGCTGCCATCCTTGCTGTCCCTGCACACGAAAAGGCGGCTTATATGGCGGTAATCATAAGAGAGCCTGAGACGCTTGTGTTGGGAAGACTGTGTCACAGCGGGCAAACCGGACAAACACGGGGCCAAGGCATTCTGTGCCAAGGCCCCGTGTTTGTTGCAGGGAGGTGGAATCATAGCGTGGAAATAATTGTTTCCATTACCATATGCTGTTGTTAAACAATCAAAGCATTGAGGCACAAGAAATTCATCAACAAAAATAGATTGTGAAATTCTAGACAAATATGTTAAACAAAAAACTTTGGTTGCTTTTGTGCACCATGTCAGTTAATATGGAAGTAAAAATACTGAACTGGAGGGTTTGCTTTGAAAGATGCAGAGACGTTGACAGGTACTCCGACTGAGCAACTGGCAAAGGTGGCGGAGATTGCGTCGGCATATGCCAACCGGCCGGATATGCTGATGCATGTGGTGACAGAGACGCAAAAAATCGTGCGCGCGCTATCGGAGGATGTGGTGGAGGTCATTGCGCGTGAGATGCGCACGTCCAAGGGCAGGGTGTATAGCTTCATTACCTTTTACGCCATGATGTCCACGAGGCCGATGGGGAAATATATCATCCGCATGTGCAAGAGCAGCCCCTGCCATGTGGTCGGCGCACGCGAGATTTTGGACACCGTGATGGACTTTTTGGACATTCAGCCGGACGAGACCACGGCGGACGGCCTGTTTACGCTCGAACACTGCCCCTGTATTGGTCTATGTGACCAGGCCCCGGCCATGCTGATTAACGAGACGCCCTACGGCAACCTGACGCCGGAGGGGGCGCGGCAGATTTTGCGGGAATACATGCAGCGGGAAGGGGCGTGCGAGGCATGATGGAGGAGAGACGGGTCCTGCTGCGCAACGTCGGGAAAATCAGACCGACTGAGCTGGACGATTATGTGGCAAACGGCGGCTTTTCAGGCCTGCGGCGTGCGCTATCCATGCAGCCGGAGGAGATCATTGGTGAAATTGAGCGGGCCGATCTGCGCGGTCGGGGCGGCGCGGGCTTTCGCACCCACCTGAAGCTGAAATTCGCCGCCGCGTCGGAGAGCGACCAGAAGTATATCGTCTGCAACGCCGATGAGGGGGAGCCAGGCACCAACAAGGACCGGGTGCTGCTCTCCGGTGACCCCTACAGCGTGTGGGAGGGGATGTGTATCGCGGGGCTCGCGATCGGCGCGTCGGACGGCATCCTCTACCTGCGCGCGGAGTATAAGCATCTGCTGCCAAGTCTGGAGCAGACGCTCGCGCAGGCCGAGCGGGCGGGCTTTCTGGGCCAAAACCTCTGCGGAAGCAAAAAGAATTTCCACATCCAGATTCGCCTTGGCGCGGGCGCGTATGTCTGCGGCGAGGAAACGGCGCAGTTTGAGTCCATTGAGGGGCGGCGCGGTGAGCCGCGGCCTCGTCCGCCCTACCCCGCTGTCAAAGGGGTGTTCGGAAAGCCGACGTGCCTCAACAACGTGGAGACACTGGCGAATGTCACGGTGATCCTGCAAAAGGGCGCCGACTGGTATCGCACGTTGGGTACCGAAAACAGCCGGGGCACCAAGCTCTTCACCCTCTGCGGCAATGTGGTGAAGAAGGGCGTGTACGAGTTTGAGATGGGCATCGGCTTGCGGGAGCTGATCTATGACGTGGGCGGCGGCGTGGAAGGCGGACGGGCGCTGCTCGCGGTACAGACGGGCGGCAATTCCGGCGCGATCCTGAACGCCGGGCAGATTGATATGCCGCTCGACATCGACCACGTCTCCGATGCGGGTGGACGGCTGGGCTGCGGCACCATTCTCGTGATTGACGGGCGCAGCTGCATCATTGACATCATCAAAAACAATCTGGAATTCTACATTGACGAGTCCTGCGGCAAGTGCACGCCGTGCCGCGTGGGACTGCGCCGCATGCTGGATATGGTAGAGTACATCTCATCCGGACAGGGGAACGCGTGGGATCTGGAGCGGCTGGAGCATCTCTGCACCAGCGTGAAAGAGACCGCCGCGTGCGGATTGGGCCAGTCGGCGACGGTGCCGACGCTCAGCACCATGCGCAACTTCCCTGAGGCGTATCAGAGCCACCTGCAGGGAAAGTACTGCGGCCCTTGCAACATACCGGTCAGAAGGAGGGAAATGGCACATGTCTGAGAAAATGCTGACGGTAGAACTGGATGGAATCAGCCACCAGATCCCAGCGGGCGCAACCATCTTGCAGGCGGCACAGTCGGTTGGGCTTGAGATACCAACCCTGTGCCACCTCAAGGATATCGACCCCATCGCCTCCTGCCGGATGTGCCTTGTGGAGGTGGAGGGGATGAAGCCCCTCGTGACCGCCTGCACCCAGCCGTGCAGCGACGGGATGCGCGTGTTTACCCGCAGCGAGCGGGTTGTGGAGGCGCGGCGCTTTGTGCTCGACCTGCTGCTGAGCGTACATAACAGGGACTGCTTCAACTGCGCAAAAAACGGCATCTGCAAGCTCCAGCAGTACTGCTTTGAGTACGGCGTGGAGGAATCCCAGTTTGACGGCTGCACCCGTCCGAACTTCCCAGCCCCGGACGAGAGCAACCCCTTCCTCATCCGCGATTTGAGCAAATGCGTCTTCTGCCGTCGCTGCGTGCGTACCTGTGACAAGCTACAGGGCAGGCAGGCGCTCAGCATACAGGACCGCGGCTTCCACTCCATGGCGACCACAAGCTTCAACACCCCCTGGAACGACACCAACTGTGAGTCTTGCGGCAACTGCGCGGCGGCCTGCCCCACCGGGGCGCTCGTGACCAGGGACAACAAAAAGGGCTACCGCAGCTGGGAGGTGCGCCGGGTGCGCACCACCTGTCCCCACTGCGCGGTGGGCTGTCAGATGGATCTGCTGGTCAAGAACAACCGCGTAGTCGGCGCGGAGCCCGCCGACGGGCCGTCCAATCGTGGTCTGCTGTGTGTCAAGGGGCGGTTTGCCTCCTATAAGTTCATCCACGCGGACGACCGCCTGCGCTATCCGCTGGTGCGGAAAAATGGGACGCTCCAGCGCGCGACATGGGAGGAGGCCATCTCCTGCGTCGCGGAGAACATGAAGCGGATTCAGGCGGAGTCGGGCAAGGACGCAGTTTCCGGCTTCTCCTGCTCCCGCGCCACAAACGAGGATAATTTCGTATTCCAGAAGATGATGCGCGCGGCGTTCGGGACCAATAACGTCGACAACTGCGCCCGCCTCTGCCACTCCTCCTCTGTGCACGGCCTCGCCATTACCCTCGGCTCCGGCGCCATGACGAACACCATCCGCGATATCACAGCCGAGCCGGAGGTCATTTTACTCGTCGGATCCAACCCGACGGAGGCGCACCCGGTGGTGGGGGCGCAGCTGCGGCAGGCGGCGGAGCGCGGTGCGAAGCTGATTGTCGTTGACCCCCGACGCATTGACCTTGTGGATCAGGCGGAAGTTTTCCTGCAAATCCGCGCGGGCACCAACGTCGCCTTCTCCAACGGCATGATTCATATCTGCATACGCGACGGACTGCTCGACGAGAAATTTATTGCGGAGCGGACGGAAAATTTTGCAGAATTGAGCGAAATTGTGAAGGCGTACACCCCGGAAAAGACCGCTGAAATCTGCGGCATTGACCCGGCGGAGCTGGTGCGGGCGGCGCACCTGTACGCGCAGGCGGAGAAAGCGCCGATTATCTACTGCCTCGGCGTGACGGAGCACTCCACAGGGACGGAAGGGGTGATGAGCCTGTCGAACCTCGCGATGGCGGTCGGGAAGCTGGGCCGCTCCGGCTGCGGCGTCAACCCCCTGCGCGGGCAGAACAATGTGCAAGGCGCCTGCGACATGGGCTGTATGCCGGCGCAGTATCCCGGCTATCAGAAGGTCACGGTGCCGGAGGTACGCGAAAAGTTCGAACAGGCGTGGGGCGTCCCCCTGCCGGCGGAGCCGGGGCTCACCTCAACCGAGACCTTTCTGGGCATTGAGGCGGGCACCGTGCGGGGACTCTACATCTTCGGCGAGGACCCCGTGGTATCCGACGCGGACATCACCCACGTCAAGCACATGCTGGAAAAACTGGATTTTCTGGTGGTGCAGGATCTTTTCCTCACCGAGACGGCGCAGTTCGCAGACGTGGTGCTTCCCGCCGTCAGCTATGCGGAGAAAACGGGTACCTTTACCAACACCGAGCGGCGGGTGCAGATGGTGCGCGCCGCCGTCCAGCCAGAGGGAGAAATTAAACAGGACTGGGACATTTTTTATGATATAATGAATGCGATGGGCTATCCCTGCGAGAAGAAGGAGCCCGCCGCAATCATGGATGAGATCGCCTCCCTGACTCCGTCCTTCGGCGGCATCAGCCATGAGCGGATTGAGACGCAGGGCGCGCCGCAGTGGCCGTGTCCGACGAAGGAGCATCCGGGTACCCCCATCCTCCATGTCGGCAAATGCAGCCGTGGGCTCGGCTACTTCTACCCCACAGAATACAAGCCCTCTGTAGAGCTGCCGGACGAGGAGTACCCCATCAAGATGGTGACCGGGCGGATGCTCTACCACTACAACGCCGCCGCGATGACCTCCCGCACGGAGGGGATCAACGAGATCTGCGACAGCTCCTATATTGAGATCAGCCGCGTGGATGCGCAGCAGATGGATATCTCTGACGGCGAGCGGATCAAGGTGACCTCGCGCCGGGGGGAGATTGAGACCACCGCGCGGGTGGGGGACAAGACGCGGCCCGGCGAGGTGTTTATGACCTTCCACTTCCCGGACGGGAACGTAAACTTTCTCACGAGCGCCGCGCTCGACGCAATCTCGCGGATTTATGAGTATAAGGTCTGCGCAGTGCAGCTTGCGAAACTTGACAAGGAGGGGAGAAGCTATGCCGTGCAGTATCGTAGCGCGTGTAACCCCCATTATTGTTAGACGGGACGGTACCTCTTCCGAGACGCCGGACATTGTGGTGCGGGAGAAAGCCATCACGGTATTTGTCGGCGGCAGGGAGATCACTACCCTTACCTGTACCCCGGAATATGTGCAGGAGCTGGTGGTGGGATTCCTTTATACGGAGGGCTTTCTGCCCACGCTGGACGCGCTTACCTCCCTTGTCCTCGATATGGCGAGCGGGACGGCCCACGCGGAGATTGCCGCCGAGCCTCTGCACAGATTCCGCAAGCGCCACTTCGCCGCCTCCCGGGCGGACGGCAGCCCCCCGTTTTACTTCGCCTCCGACGCGGCCCTGTGCCGCCGGATGGAGGGCGAGGGGCAGCTTGAGGCAGAGACGGCGTTTCGCCTGATGGAAGCGCTGGAGGCGCGCTCCCGCCTCTTCCGCCGCACCGGCGGCGTACACTGTGCGGCTGTGGCAGACCGAACCGGGCGTTTCCTATCCTATTACGAGGATGTGGCGCGGCAGAATACGCTTGATAAGCTGATGGGCGCGCATCTGCTTGCGGGGCAGGAGACAGAGGGGAATATCGTCGTCTTCAGCGGCAGGGTTTCCGCAGAGGTCGTCCTCAAGGTTGCCAAGCTCCGCTGCCCCATCCTGATCGCCAAATCCGCGCCCAATGAGCTCGGCCTCCAAATGGCCGACGCGTTGGGCATGACGGTCATCGGCTTTGCCAAGCGGGAACGGTTTAACCTCTATACCCATCCCGAGCGTATTGCCACCTGCCCCGGCGCGGCGCTGGATTTAGAAAACGCAATGTGATGTTAAGGAGAATGATGTTTATGAAAGCAGTTTCCTCGTTTGTATCCTCCATTATGGCCGGTGCCTTTATCTCCATCGGCGGCACGGTCTATCTCTCGATGGAAAACAAGATGGTGGGCGCGTTCCTGTTCGCGGTCGGCCTCTTCGTTGTCTGCAACTTTGGCTACAATCTCTTCACCGGCAAAGTGGCCTACATTTTAGAGAACAAGCCCTCCTATTCCCTCTGGTGCTGTTCCGTCTGGCTGGGGAATCTGGTCGGCACCCTCATCGTCGGGAACCTCCTGCGCCTCACGCGTGCGTCCATCATTGAAACAGCCCAAAAGGTCAGCGAGACAAAGCTGAGCGATAACCTGCTGAGCATCTTCATTCTGGCGATCTTCTGCAATATCCTTATTGTCGTCGCGACGGAGTCTTTTAAAAACAATCCCAACCCGGTCGGCAAATACTTGGGGCTGGTTTTTGGCATTATGGTCTTTATCCTATGCGGGTTTGAGCACTGCGTGGCCAATATGTTTTACTTTACCGTCTCCGGCTCGTGGAGCCTCCACACGGTGGGCTATCTGATCATCATGACCCTCGGCAACACCGTCGGCGGCGTCATCATCCCCCTGTGCCGCAGGCTGCAAAATAAAGCGGCGGCCTCCACAGCGGAGGCGAAGGTAGCTGTGGGTACTGGCAGCGAAAAGCGCTGATACAGACTGCCCGCCTGACAGTCGAAGGGGCTGACGCATAAGGAATCGAAAGGATTCCTTATGCGTCAGCCCCATATGTTTTGCGGA
Source organism: Oscillospiraceae bacterium (assembly GCA_021201735.1). Classification (GTDB taxonomy): domain Bacteria; phylum Bacillota; class Clostridia; order Oscillospirales; family Oscillospiraceae; genus JAJQEJ01. The sequence continues at coordinate 7,647 of JAJQEJ010000022.1, forward strand.
ATATTGCATCCCTGCATGTACGGCAGATTTGTTTTTCTCGGTACTCCAGCAAATCCGCGTCCGAGCCGCAATACGTACAGGCGGGAACATAGGTTTTCATAATGAGCTGCCTGTTTGCGGGGTCAACCCATATTTTCACTCTGGTCTTTTCATCCCAATCCATGATCTTGCGTGCCTCAATGGGCAATGTGACGCGCCCTAATTCGTCAATGATGCGTACTGATGTTGGCTTCTTGCTCATGTCTTCCACTCCTTTATTTTATCCTGTATAGTGATTATAATCACTATAACAAGCAATTGCAACACCCCTATAATAATTCAGGGTGATAAAATGCCAATTTCTTATGAGCCAATGCGCCAATTCATGAAGGATCACAATATTTCGTATTATGCTCTGGCGAATCACGGTATGGATGCGCAAACACTGCAGCGTATACGGCATGATAAGCCTGTATCCACGGAAACGCTGGAGAAATTGTGCAGAATCATGAAGTGCCAACCATGCGACTTATTGATATATATAGAAACAATAGAAGATGAGTAATGGAGCCTGCCGACGTTTATGTGGCAGGCTCCATTTATTTCAGATACGAAACGATATGCAAATCACTGCGCTAGCGGCGCACGTCGTCATCCCTGCTTTTCCACGTTAACAGCAACGATGAATTGATAATGACCGCCACGGAGCCAACATTATGTACCAGCGCCCCCACAACGGGATTGAGGATACCCGTGATGGCGAGTATAATGGCAACAAAATTGAGCGCCATCGCCGCCGCCAAATTAACATGGATGGTGCGCATCACTTTTTTAGAGAGCAGGAGCAGATGCGGGAGCACTTTAATGTCGTCTCCGACGAGCACAATGTCTGCCGCCTCAATGGCGATGTCGCTGCCTACGCCGCCCATCGCCACACCCACCTGCGCCGTTTTGAGGGCGGGCGCGTCATTGATGCCGTCGCCGATCATACAGACCGGCTCGCCCTGCGCCTGATACTGCCGGATCGCATGGAGCTTATCTTCCGGCAGGCAACTCGCGTGTACATCCGCGATGCCCGCGATTTCGGCGATGTGGTGTGCCGCCTGCGGTGCGTCCCCTGTGAGCAGCACGAGCTTGGTGCCGGTCGCGGCAATGCGCGCGATTGTCTTAGGCGCGTCGGGCCGGAGGGTATCGGAGAGCGCGAGCAGGCCGATGATGCGCGCCCGCTCCATAACGTAAATCACGGTACTGCCTTCGGCTTTGGCCTGCGCCGCATGCGCCGCGAGCGGCGCGGGGAGTTCCAGACGATGGTCGGCGACAAGTGCCTCGTTGCCCGCAAAGATCTCACGCGCCCCCACCGTCGCCGCGACACCGCGCCCCGGCAGAAGCGTAAACGCATCCGGCTGCGGTGGAGACGTTTCCTGTGTCTGCCGGTAATAGGCGACAATCGCCTTTCCGAGCGGGTGCTCTGAGCGCAATTCCGCCGCCGCCGTGATGGCGAGCAGCGCCGCGTCGCTTTGACCGGGGACACAGCTCTCCACATGCGTCACCGTCGGTTTGCCATACGTGAGCGTCCCCGTTTTGTCAAACGCGATCCGCCCCACCTGCGCAAGTCGCTCGAGCGCATCCCCCTGACTGACCAGAATGCCGAATTTGGTCGCGTTGCCAATGCCCGCCATGATGGCCGTCGGCGTCGCGAGCACCAGCGCGCAGGGGCAAAACACAACGAGAATTGTGACCGCGCGGATCACCTCGCCGGAGGCCCACCATGTGATGCCCGCCGCCACAAGCGCAATGACCACAATCCATGTGGCCCAGCGGTCCGCTATACCGACGATTTTTGCCTTGCCCGCGTCCGCCGATTCCACAAGGCGAATCATGCGCTGAAGGGAACTGTCTTCTCCCACCTTCTGCGCCGTCATGTCGAAGGTGCCAAACTGGTTGACCGTGCCGCTCTGCACAGTATCCCCCTCGCTCTTGTCAACCGGAAGGGATTCGCCCGTCATCACGGATTGGTCCACCGAGGTCAGGCCCTTTGTGATCACGCCGTCAACGGCGATGGTCTCTCCGGCCAGTACGCGCAGGGTATCGCCCACCGCAACCTCCTGCGCGGGCACAATCTGTTCCTCCCCGTCCCGCACGACCCTTGCTGTGGCGGGCGAGAGATGCACCAGCTTTTCAATCCCGGCGCGGGCGTTTCTAACCGTGCGTTCCTCCAGATACGCGCCGATGGTCATAATAAAGGCGATTTCGCCCGCTGCGAAAATTTCACCGATGATGACCGACGCGACTAACGCGAGCGACACAAGCACATCCGCCTTGATGTCAAATTCAGTGACGAGGCCGACAATCGCCCCCTTGACAATCGGCACGCCGCAGAGCAGGATGGCAATCCATGATAGATTGATGGACCATCCCATCGGGAGCGATATTGTGCCGATATCAAAGAAGCCAAGCACAAGGGCGATGAGCGAAACACCTAGGAACAGCAACGTTCGCTTTTCGTCATCTTTGAAAACAGGAATCAATGACACCACTCCTTTATACGGATAGGGGTATAAGTATATTGCATTTATGAGTATACCCCCATGGGTATCATTTTGTCAACAGAAAAAGCAGTCGGCGCGCAGACTAACTGCTTTTCTGCTTTATGTCATTCTCGAAAAATGTTCTACCGCTTTGGCAAACTCTGCAATGGTTTTATCGGGATCTCCATGCTCAATCCCCTCCCGCACGCAGTGGTTCAGGTGTCCCTCCAAAACGATTTGCCCGACCTTGTGTAGCGCGCCCTTTGCCGCGTTGATTTGGATGAGCATATCCTCGCAGGGAATATCCTCCTCCACCATTTTGTCGATGGCTTTGATCTGTCCCATAATTTTATTGAGCCTTCTATGCAGGTTGTCCGTGTCCATACATTGACGCATGCGCGCACCTCCTAGTATAATAATGTCATAGCCCCAAAGGCTACGCAGGTTGATACGCT
>JAJQEJ010000076.1 GCA_021201735.1 Oscillospiraceae bacterium
CATAATCTTAACACCCCTTATCTTATTTGTAAATCTTTTCATGCGGTTGCCCTGGGGTTATTTCAGCACGAGCAAACCGGTGTGCCATATATAAATAAAGATTGAACATTAAGCATATGTGTGGTAAAATGATAAAAGAAATCATATAAACAATGCTTGCGGGCTTTCGGAAGGCTATTCCCGGAAGCCCGTTTTTCTTGTTTTTGCGTGTTGTAAGGAGATCCCGCCAATACAGCTTATTATGATTGAGTCAGGAGGTACGCATAATGACCCCGTTCCATCGGCCCAACGCCACCCCACGCAGTCCTAAGTGCGCGGAAATTGACATGCTACAGTCCGAAGGAGGCCGTCTGGTCTATGCCGATTTACTGCGGGTATTGGCCAGCTTTGCGGTGGTGGTGCTCCATTTATCAGGGGCAGGGCTCAGTGAAGAGACGCCGGTGGGCGGCTTTGACTGGAATGTGCTGTGTGTATATGACGCGCTGGTGCACTGGTGCGTGCCCGTTTTCGTCATGCTCTCCGGCATGTTTTTGCTGGAGCCGAAAAAGCAGGTTACCCTGCCAAGCCTGTTTCGGAAGCATATTTTACGCATTTTTGTGGCGGCGCTGATCTGGAGTGTGTTTTACGCACTACTTGACTACGGCTATGTGGGCGGTTGGTTTACGTGGGAGGGGATACAAAGCGCGTTTCACAACCTCCTGAACGGGCAGATACACTACCATCTTTGGTTTTTATTTATGATCATCGGGCTCTATCTGGTTACGCCCATCCTGCGGGCCTTTGTACGGGGGGCGCGCCGAACCGACTTCCATTGGTTTTTTGCCCTCACTTTTGTGGTCTACTCGGTACTGCCTGCCCTGCAAGCGCTGCTGCCGAGCCGGATGGCGCTCCCCATGCTGTGGCTCAGCAAGCTGAATATCCACATAGTTTTGGGCTATGTGGGCTTTTATGTGGCAGGGTATTATTTGAAAACCTATACGCCGAATCGAACGGCGCGATGTTCCATTTACGTGCTGGGCATTCTGGGAGCGGCGGTCACAGCCTTAGGCACTATGGGCATCTCGGTGCGTGCCGGCACCTTTAACGGGGCGCTTTTTGAGTATCGCAATCCCAATGTGGTATTCATGGCGGTGGCCATTTTTGTTTTGTTTCGGTACGCGTTCGGTGGCAGCAACGCGTGCGGCCGGCATCGGTGGTTGGGCGGCGTGGCCCAGATATCCTTTGGCATTTATCTGGTGCATGCCTTTTTCATCACGGTACTGCGCCACTTTGGAATTACAACCCTTTCTTTCTCGCCGCTGGTGTCCGTTCCGATCCTGTCGGTGGTGGTGTTCCTGTGCGCCATGCTTGTGGCATGGGTTATTGCTAAGATCCCCCTGCTGGGGCGCTACTTGACCTAGCGGAAAGTGTGTTTTTATCTTTTTTGCAATGTTTGGTTTCTTCAATTTTTCTTCAATCCTTCTCTGGCAAACTATGATTATCCGCTCAAAGCGGAAAAAAATTTGAAAGAGGTATACACTTATGCGCATGAAAGGAATCATTTCATCCACTCTGGCAGTCGGTATGCTTGTGTCAGGCGCTTCTTTTGCAAGCGCTGCAGAGGTGTCGGAAGCCGACCAGAGCACCCAGCGGATCATGGCAGAAATTACCGAAGTGACCGATGACAGTATCACACTTGCGCTGTATTCCACGCCTTCACGGCCGGATATTACGCTGCAGGAGGGCACAGAATCGGACTCCGACACGTCGAAACCAGCGATGGGCGGCAGGAAGCAGTTAACGGAGGAGGAGCAACAGGCGCTCGCCGAAAGTTTACCCGATGGAACGGAAGCAACGGAGTTCTCCGGCATGAAGCCGATGGGTAACCGGAAGCAGCTTACAGAAGAGGAGCTCCAGACGATGACCGAGGACGGCACCCTGCCGGAGCTGCCAGAAGATGTAGCCGATGGAACAGAAGCAACGGATGATACTTCTTTCGGGATGCGGATGGGTGGCCGTAAGCAGCTCACAGAGGAAGAGCTTGCAGCGATAACCGAGGACGGCACCCTGCCGGAAGCGCCGACAGGACGTCCTGATTTCCAAAGCGCAACAGCGGATACTGACAGCACCACGGCTGAGGATGGGACGCAGGGCAGACCATCCGGCATGCCTATGGGCGGTGGACACGGCGGCGCCTTCACGCAGGAACTCTCCGGGGAGACACTGACGCTGACGATCTCCAGTGATACAACCATTTCCATGATGGTGGACGGAGAGATGACCACCGTCTCCACCAGTGACCTGAGTGTGGGCGACACTGTCTCTGTCCAGTACGACACCGATACCAGCACGGCAGTTTCTATCGTGGCAAGAAATGAAACCGAAACCACAGAGGAGAGCTAAGCGCTCCTGATGAACGCTGCAACAGTCAAAGGACAGTAGCCGAGTGCCTTTTGCACTCGACTACTGTCCTTTCAGACTGTCAAAAAACCTCGCCGATAGCGAGGTTTTTTGACAGTCTGAAGCGGGGATGCGATTTTTCGCATCCCCGCTTTTTTGTTTATCATGTGATGATTAATCGTTATCCTCAATCAGGCCGTAATCTCCGTCATTGCGGCGATAGACAACGGCGAACGCGCCGCCTGCGTCTTCGTTGCGGAAGGCAAAGAAGGTGTGGCCGACCAGATTCATCTGCAGCACCGCCTCCTCCACGGCCATCGGCTTAATCGGGAAGTGCTTGGTACGCGCGACGCGGAAGGTATCCTCCTGCAGGTCGGCCTCCGGCGCGAACGTGGACACCTCATCCGCGTCCGCGCCGGGCTCGAAGGCGTTTTCGCGCAGACGCTTTTCCAGGCGCGTTTTATTTTTTCTGATTTGGCGCTCAACAGAGGCGACCGCCGTGTCGATGGTCGCAAACATGTCGGAGGTGCTTTCCGCCACGCGGATAATGGTGCCGCCGGAACGGATGGTAAGCTCCACGTTATTGCGGTCTTTTTCCACACTTAAGACAATGGTGGCCTCCGTGTCGTTTTTGAAAAAGCGATCCAGCTTGCTCACTTTTTTTTCGGCATAGGCGTGCACTTTTTCGGGCAGTTTCACTTTCTTTTCGGTAATGATAAACTTCATGGTTTTCCGCTCCTTTCGCCCCACACCCGATGCGGGGCCTTGAGATCAGGAAACCACCGGCTTCCTTAATGAGATTATAGCATAATCATCCTGTAAAGTCACTTGAAATTTCATGTTTCTCACAACAATCTCTCCGCATGGCGGGTGACATGGCAGCCGATATTTACGGCGCAGGGAAGACCGGCAATATGGGTGGGATAGGGTAAAATACGCACGCCGAGCGCGGTGGTACTGCCGCCCAGCCCCTGCGGGCCGATGCCGAGATCGTTGATGCGCTGCAGCGCCGTCTCCTCCAGTGCCGCATAAAACGGGTCGGCACTGCGCGTACCGACGGGGGAGAGCAGCGCGCGCTTTGCCAGCAGCGCCGCCAGTTCGGAGGTGCCGCCCAGCCCAACGCCGACCAGAACCGGTGGACAGGGGTTCGAGCCGGCCTGCGAGACGCAGTCGGCAATAAACGCGACAATATCCTCACTGGTGGCAGAGGGGTGAAACATTTTGAGCTTTGTCATATTTTCACTGCCAAAGCCTTTGGGCGCAATGGTGATGCGCAGTGTGTCCCCCTCGACCAGCCGCAGATGGAGGATGGCGGGGGTGTTGTCGTCGGTATTCACCCGACGCAGCGGGTCGCGCACCACCGAAAGGCGCAGCTTTCCCTCTACATAGCCCCGTGCGACGCCCTCATTGACCGCATCTTCCAGCAGACCGCCGGTGATGTGCACGTCCTGTCCGAGCTCGAGAAAGACGACCGCCATGCCGGTGTCCTGACAGATGGGGAGGCCCTTCTCCGCGGCAAACTGAAAATTTTCTTCCAGATCGCGCAAAATGGCCTTGCCGACAGGGGAAGCCTCTGTCTGCCCACTGCGGCAAATCGCCGTCTTTACATCCTCCGGCAGATGGGTATTCGCCTCAACACACAGCGCCGCCACCGTTTGCGCGATTTCCGCGCAGGTAATTTCACGCATCACGATTCCTCCTCTGCGTTATGGATGGTCAACTGAATACATATGTGCAATGAGATCCAGCACTTTGTTGGAGTAGCCGATTTCGTTATCGTACCATGAGACCACCTTGACAAAGGTGTCCGTGAGCGCGATGCCCGCGCCTGCGTCAAAGATGGAGGTGCGGGTGTCGCCCAAAAAGTCGGAGGAGACGACCGCTTCTTCCGTATAGCCCAAAATACCCTCCAGCGCGCCCTCGGATGCCGCCTTCATCGCCGCGCAGATTTCGGTATACTTGGCGGGTTTGGCGAGATTGACGGTCAAATCGACCACCGAGACGTCCAGCGTGGGCACGCGCATGGACATACCGGTCAGCTTGCCATTGAGGGATGGAATGACCTTGCCGACTGCCTTTGCGGCGCCCGTGGAGGAGGGGATGATATTGCCGGACGCCGCGCGCCCGCCGCGCCAATCCTTTGCGGAGGGGCCGTCCACCGTCTTCTGCGTCGCCGTGGTGGAGTGCACCGTTGTCATCAGCCCATCGGTCACGCCCCAGTTGTCATGCAGAATTTTCACAATTGGCGCAAGGCAGTTTGTGGTGCAGGAAGCGTTGGAGACAAAGTTCATACCGGTTTCGTATGTGGTGTGGTTGACACCCATGACGAACATCGGCGTGTCATCCTTGGAGGGGGCGGACATAATCACCTTTTTAGCCCCCGCGTCCAGATGCCCCTGCGCCTTTTCTTTGGTCAGGAAGACACCGGTGGATTCCACCACATACTCCGCCCCTACCTTGCCCCACGGGATATCTTTTGGATCGCGGCAGGCAAAGAAGGGGATTTTTTGCCCGTTTACAATAATTGCATCATCGGTATATCCGATCTCACCCTGAAACTGTCCGTGCATGGTATCATAGCGCAGCATGTACGCCATATAGTCCGGCGTCATGAACGGGTCGTTGATACCGACAAACTCGACATTGTCCCGGCCAATGCCGGCACGAAATACCAAGCGGCCAATTCTGCCAAACCCATTGATTCCAATTTTCATTTTCATTGCACATTCGCTCCTTTTTCATTGTTGGATACCGATGTGTGGTCTTACTCATAATTATAAACTAAAAATTCTATATTGAAAAGAGGGCAATTGCGAGATATTTCCACTTCATAGTTTACCTTGTTTTGCTAAATTGCATCGAATCATCAGCATTTTGTGTACTTTATCGACAAAGACAAACCATTGATTCCGACAGTAATTGACAAAATATCGCTTTATTCTTGCTATGACGCGCGACATTTGCTATACTTACGTGTAAAAACGAATGATTTTTGAACAAGAATTTGGATAAACTATGTCCAAAACCTCTTCCGATTTTGTCCATTGCATTTTATAGGAAGGCGTGTGTTGTATGCCGGAATCCTTTGATCTGTCGAACCCGCTGATTCTGGAGCAGTTTAAACTTCAGCTCAATAACCTCATGGCCTCCGCACAGCTTTTGACGCCGCTTGTTCAGGGCAGCGGGAATACACGCCATGAACAATATCTGGCCATTCTGAACCAATCGCTTTACCGCATGCTTCACCTGATGCAAAACGTGGAATACCTCTCCATGCCGGAGGAGGAGCTGCGTTTGGAAAAGGCGGCGTTTGACCCGTGTGCGCTCTGCCGCGATCTGCATGAACAGGCCGCGCCCATTGCAGGACAGATTGGGACGCAGTTCCAGTTTGCCGCAGAGTCGGTCTGTCCGGCAATCATCGGCGACGCTACGCTTTTGCAGCGGATGCTCCTGAACCTGATTTCAAATGGCCTGCATGCGACGGAGCACATGGAACATGCGGAGATCGGACTGCGCGTGCGCAGCAGTGCGGACCGCATCTATTTCATTGTTTGGGATAACGGCCCGGGATTTATGCCGGAAATGGAGTCGGCAATGAAGGCCGATTCTTTCTTACCCCACCAGCAGGGCGCGCAGCTGGGCCTCTATGTCGCGCGGCGCATTGCCACGCTGCATGGCGGTACGCTGGTCTTTGACCGCAGTGGAGACGGCGGCTCGCGCGTTACCGTGTCGCTCCCGATTGTTCCGCCGGAGTCGTCGGATATTCTGTACACGCCGAGCGTGACGCTCGGACGAACCGGCGGTTTTTCCCCCATTGTTGTGGAACTGTCCGGTGTGCTGCCGCATACCTTTTTCTCACCCGGGAATTTGGAATAATAAGGATTTTGACCATCGCGCCGGGGCGAACTGCCTCCGGCGCTGTTTTTTGCGGTAAACAGTTGACCATCGCGCGATACATATAGTATAATATTAGCAATTCCCGAATTTTCCATATTTGACGTGGGAGGCAATCCGATATGACCGATCTGCTCATTCGTTTGTTCTTGCGCAGCGGGGATCCGAGCGATCCAAGGGTGCGGGATCAATGCGGATTTTTTGCCGGTATTTTCGGAATTGCACTCAATCTCCTGCTGGCTGTGGCAAAGCTGCTGGTGGGGATTCTTTCCGCGTCTCTTGCTATCACGGCGGATGCGCTCAATAACTTTTCGGATGCCGCGTCCTCTATTGTGACAGCGGTCGGGTTTCGGCTTGCCAGTCAGCGCCCCGACGCGGAGCATCCCTTTGGGCATGGGCGGGCGGAGTATCTGGCGGGCTTGATTGTATCCCTGCTGATCCTGCTCGTTGGTGTGGAGACGCTCAAGGTCTCTGTTGAAAAAATCATCACACCAGAGGCGGTGGCCTTTTCGTGGATTGCGGTCGCGGTGCTCGCGGTATCCATTGCCGTAAAGCTCTGGATGAGTTATTTTCAAAAAACCCTTTCGCGGCGCATCCAGTCGGTGACCTTGTCCGCAACCGCTGCCGATTCGCTCTCCGATGTCGCCGCGACCGGCGCAGTGCTCGCCGGGACGCTGGTGGGACATTTTTTTGCCCTCCATCTGGACGGCTGGATCGGTATTGTGGTGGCGCTGTTTATCATCCGCGCCGGATTTCTTGCCGCGCGAGACACCCTTAACCCACTACTCGGTGCGCCGCCGGACCCTGCGCTGGTCAAGGAAATCTACGCCATGGCGCTGGAAAAGCAGGGGATATTCGCCATTCACGACCTGGTGATTCACGACTATGGCCCGGGGCGCGCGATGATGTCTTTTCATGCCGAGGTTTCCGCAGATGCCGACCTGATGCAGACGCACGACATGATTGATCAGCTCGAGCGGGAGTTACGTGGGCACTTTGGCATTGAAACCTGCATCCACATGGATCCAATTGAGACAAATGACGCGCACGTCAACGCAATGCGTGTGCAGGTCGCCCGTATGGTGCGCAACATTGACCCGCAGATGACGATCCATGATTTCCGCATGACAAGCGGCCCCCACCATACGAATCTTATCTTTGATATTGTGGTGCCCTACGATTTCCAGATGTCGGACGACGCGCTGCGCGCGGCTGTCGCCCATGCGGCCAAAGAGCTGGATAAAAGCTATTATACCGTGACGACCATCGACCGGCTGCATATTTCACAGACCTGAAATGCCCTGAATTCACAAAAAATTCACCTCTGCACATACTTTCCGGCTATAATAGTAATATCATTGATCATGCCTTCGATTTACCAAAGAACAGAAAAGGCGGTGCCCCTATGTCCAGAAAAATCCTCATCGTGGAAGATGACGGCAATATCGCGGAGCTGCTGCAGCTCTATTTGGAGCACGAAGGGTTTGAAACGCAGATCGCGGCAGACGGCGGAAAGGGTGTGGATTGTTTCCGCGCTATGAAGCCGGATTTGGTTTTGCTTGACATCATGCTCCCCGTTATGGATGGCTGGTCGGTACTCAAGAAGATTCGGGAATCCGATCAGACGCCGGTGATCATGCTCACCGCAAAAGGGGAGACCATTGATAAAGTGAGCGGACTGGAGATGGGCGCGGACGACTATATCGTAAAGCCCTTTGAAATGAAAGAAGTGCTCGCCCGCATCCACGCGGTCATACGGCGGTACAAAATTGAGGAGGGGAGCGCGGAGAAAAAGCTCACCTTCGATAAGCTGGTGATTAATCTTGACTCCTACGAGCTGCTCGTAGACGGCAAGCGCCTGGATACACCGCCGAAGGAGCTGGAGCTACTGTACCATCTGGCGGCGGCGCCGAACCGTGTCTTTACGCGCAATCAGCTGCTCGACGAGGTGTGGGGATTTGATTATTTCGGCGATTCCCGCACGGTGGATGTACACATTAAGCGCCTGCGGGAAAAGCTGGAGGGCGTGAGCGACCAATGGAGCTTGAAAACGGTGTGGGGCGTGGGCTATAAATTTGAGGTTATGAGCGCGTGAACAGTCTATATAAACGTCAATTTGTCGTCATCGCGGGGCTGGTGGTGCTGTCTTTTTCCCTGCTGGGCGTGGTGTTTATTACACTGAGCTACCAGTATACCATCCAGGATAAGCGGGACACGCTCGAGCGCAACGCCGACTATATCGCGAGCTTCACCGCAGTCATGCGCGCGAATTATTTCAGCATTCAGGACCCAAGCTATCAGGCGTATGTCGCATCCCTCGCCCGTATTTCCGGCACCCAGATCGTGCTGGCGGAAAACGACGGCGTTGTAGTATTCTACACCGACGGGGAAGGCGATAACATAGTGGAGAACAATCTGCCAACCGAGACGACCAGAATACCGCAGGATATTTTAACCGCGGTGGGCAACACCGGCGACTATTCCGGCATGTCCACGCTGGGCGGACTGTTCCCCGATGTGCGCTTTGTCGCGGCGACGCCCATCGCCATTTCGGAAGGCACCAACCCGGTGAATTACCAAATCGGCATTGTCTTTGTTGCGGCGGAGACCAGAAGCTTTACCACCCTCTGGCGGGCGTTTATCACCATCTTCTGCGCGACTGCGTTGCTGGTTCTGTGCATCACATTTTTTGTCACGTCGTTTACCTCTCTGCGCCAGATTAAGCCCTTGCAGGAGATGACGAAGGTGGCGCGCAGGTTTGGGCACGGTGAATTTGACGCGCGTGTCACCGGCTATGAACAGCGCAAGGATGAGATCGGCGCCCTGGCCGAGGCATTTAACCTGATGGCCGATTCCCTCTCGAAAGCGGAGGCGCGGCGCAGTGAATTTGTCGCGAACATCTCGCATGAGCTAAAGACACCGATGACGACCATCGCCGGGTTTGCCGACGGGATTCTGGACGGGACGATACCGCCGGAGCGGGAACGGCAGTCACTGGAGACCATCTCCTCAGAGACGCGGCGGCTCTCCCGCCTGGTGCGCCGGATGCTTGATCTCTCCCGCCTGCAGGCGGCGGAGGGGGTGACGGCGCAGGAGCAGTTTGACGTGTCAGAGGTGTTGTTGCGGGTGCTGGTGAGCCTGGAGCAGAAGATTACCGGCCGCAATCTGGACGTGGAGACGGCGCTGCCGCAGGAGCCGGTTTTGGTCTGGGGCGATCCGGACGCGATTACGCAGGTGTGCTATAACCTGCTCGATAACGCCCTTAAATTTGCAGCGCCGGGGTCCACAATCGGCATCTCTATCACCACGAAAAGCGGCAAGGCGTATGTATCTGTACGCAACAACGGTGAGACCATTCCGCCCCATGAGCGCAATCTGATCTTTGACCGGTTTCACAAGACCGACCGCTCTCGCAGCGTGGACAGAGATGGTGTCGGTCTGGGGCTATATATCGTCAAGGCGGTTTTGGATAGCCACCAGGAAAACATCACCGTCACGAGCGAACATGGCCTCACAGAGTTTACTTTTACACTGACGCTGGTATAAATTGCCGGTGGAGGAGGAGGGCGTATGCACCGCATTTCTTATGATCAATATCAGGCGGACGGGATGAATCCGCCGCCACAGGACGCACCGGCGTTTTCCTTTGCGCCGGTTTATCCGTTTGATCCGGAGCAGCCGGTCGGGGGCGCGCGGCACCCCCGCAAAACACCGCCGGGCAGACGCCGTTCCACGACACGCAGAGGCGGCGTCTTTCTGGTCATCGCCATCATCGCCGCGGTTGTCGTTGTGATATACCTGCTGTTTCATGCGTTCTTCCCCTATGGCATTGCGGTGCGCTACGATGATGGGCTTGATTCAAATGGTATTTGGACACCGTCTGCCACGGAATCGAGTGCGCCAACGACGATAAAACGGGCGCTGACAAGCGAGCAAGCCGCCCTGCAAATTGCTCCGCTTCCAACCGGCGGTGATCTCACCTATCAGGAGATCTATCAGAAAAATATCCCATCCATTGTCTGCGTCCGCGCCAGTAAGAAGGGCGTGCAGTCGTTGGGAAGCGGTGTCATCTGTTCTCAAAACGGCTATATCATCACCAATGCCCATGTCATCAGCGGCTGCTCTGAGGTGCTCGTATTGCTCAACGACGGCACCGCCGCAGACGCGACCCTTGCCGGGATGGATGAGGAGAATGATATTGCCGTTCTGAAAATCGAGCGGGAGGATCTTCCCGCCGCCGAATTTGGTGACGCCAACACGCTGACGGTCGGGGAGCCCGCGCTTGCGATTGGCAACCCCCTCGGGGAGGAGTTTCGCGGCACCATGACGGCCGGCATTATTTCCGCAATCAACCGCTATGTTTCGGTCGACGGGCGCAGTATGCTGCTCATTCAGACCACCGCCGCGCTCAACTCCGGCAATTCCGGCGGTGCGCTCATCAATAGCCACGGGCAGGTGGTTGGGATTACAACGCTGAAAATGTGGTCCGATTCCGATACGATTGAGGGGATCGGGTTTGCCATTCCCAGCAATACGGTCAAGCAAATTGCCGATGACCTGATCCAAAACGGGGAAGTGACATCCACGATCCCCTCCATTGGCATTGTCGTCGCAACGGATCTTGAGGTGACGCGCGACGGACACACAGGGCTTGCTGTTGTCCACGTCGTACCCGGCAGCGACGCGGAGCAAAAGGGGCTGCGTGCGGGGGATGTCCTGCTCACCGCAAACGGCGCGCAAATTACCAGTATGGGCGATATCATCACCGCCAAAAGCCAAGCGCAGGCGGGTGGCACCGTGACCTTTGCCGTGTGGCGGTCCGGCGACATTCTGACGCTTGAGATTGCGCTTTCTGTCACGGAATAGGTGGAAGGGATTTTTATTTATGCTGATCATAAACGGTACCGTGCATCCCATGCGCGGCCCTGTGATTCAAAACGGCTTTGTCGCGCTGGAAAACGGGCTGGTTACCGCGCTCGGCGCGATGGAGGCTTGCCCTGCTATAGAGGGGGAGGCGCTCGACGTCTGCGGCGGGCACATCCTGCCCGGGCTGGTCGACGCGCATTGCCATTTGGGCATGTTCGGCAATGCCATCGGCTTTGAAAGCGACGACGCAAATGAGGAGACCGACCCCTGCACCCCGCATCTGCGCGCCGTTGACGCCGTCAACCCCTTTGACCGCTGCTTTCAGGAGGCGCGGGAGGGCGGCGTGACCAGTGTGGTCACGGGGCCGGGGAGCGCCAATCCCATTGCCGGGCAGCTCATTGCCATCAAGACGGACGGGCGGATCGTTGATGAGATGTGCATCAAAAATCCGGTTGCCATGAAGTTTGCGCTGGGGGAGAATCCGAAATCGGTCTATAACGACCGCAAGGAGACCCCTGTGACCCGCATGGCGACCGCCGCCATCATACGGGAGTATCTCGGTAAAACGGCGGAATATCACGCCGGGCAGGAGAAGGCGGAGTTGGACCCCGACGAGTCGCCGCCCGATTTTGACCCCAAGCTCGAAGCCCTGCTTCCGGTGCTCACCAAAGCCCTGCCCGCCCATTTCCATGCGCACCGCGCCGATGATATCGCCACCGCGCTGCGCATCGCCAAGGAGTTCCGGCTGCATCCTGTGATTGTTCACGGTACGGAGGGGCACCTCATTGCCGACATTCTGGCGCGGGAGAAGATTCCCGTCATCACCGGCCCCTGCCTCGGTGACCGGAGCAAGCCGGAGCTTGCCGGGCTGACACTGGAAAACCCCGCGCTTTTGCACAGGGCGGGCGTGAAAATCGCCATCTGCACCGACCACCCCGAAACCCCCGTGCAGTATCTTCCCCTTTGTGCCGCAATGGCGGTGCGCGCGGGGCTGGATACGGAGGAGGCCCTCGCCGCCATCACCCGCAACGCGGCGGAGATTGCCGGGATTGACGACCGCGTCGGTTCCCTCCGCCCCGGGCTGGACGCCGACCTAGCAGTCTTTTCCGGCCACCCGCTCGACTGGCAGAGCACGCCGCGCGCGGTCTTTATCGGGGGCACGCGGGTAAAATAGGGACAATTTCCTCCCCCCCCTTGACAGGGGGGCCTGTGGAATGGCGATCAGGCTCTCGCTTTTTCTGAAAAAATATGCTATAGTGAGAGAAATCAAATCAGAAAAGGGAGCGAGCGGATTATGCAGAAGAAGGTTGCGTTTATCGGGACAGGAAATATGGGCGGTGCACTTGCAAAGGCGGCTTGCCGTGGGCTGGGCGGAGATCAGGTGGTGGTCGCCGATTATCAGCCGGAGAAGGCGGCGGCGTTTGCAAAGGAGACAGGATGCACGGTGGCGGAGAGCAACGCGGAGGCGGCGCGGGGTGCCGATTACGTCTTCCTCTGCGTTAAGCCACAGGTGCTGGAGCCGGTGGCGCGGGAAATCGGCGGCATCCTGCGGGAAACCGGCGGCGGCGCCGTCTCGATTGCGGCGGGTGTGCCGACAAGCCGCATCAGCGCATGGCTGGGCGGGGAGGTTCCCGTCCTGCGCGTCATGCCCAACACCTGCGCCGCCATAGGGCAGGGGATGCTCGCGCTGACCGCGGCGCAGGGTGTTGCGGAGACATACCTTGCGGGTGTGGAGGAGATACTGCAGGCTGCCGGGCGGGTGGAGCGCATCGCCGAGGGGCTGATGGATCAGTTTACCGCCATTGCGGGCTGCGGCCCGGCTTATGTCTACCCGCTTGTTGAGGCGCTTGCCGACGGCGGTGTGCTGATCGGCTTGCCGCGGGCGCAGGCGCAGGTTTATGCGGCGCAGACCGTTCTGGGAGCCGCCGCTATGGTGCTCGAGAGCGGACAGCACCCCGGCGCGCTCAAGGACGCCGTGTGCTCCCCCGGCGGGGCGACCATCGCGGGCGTTGCGGAGCTTGAGAGAAGCGGCTTCCGCGCGGCGGCCATTGACGCGGTGCTGGCGGCCTATGAAAAAAGCGTTGACATTGGAAACGACGCATAATGGGCCTCATACATATCTACTACGGCGACGGGAAAGGGAAGACAACGGCGGCGTTTGGTCTCGCCCTGCGCTGCGCTGGGTATGGGAGGCCGGTGGTCATCGCCCAGTTTCTCAAAGCGCGGCAGAGCGGCGAGCTGCTTGCGGCGGCGCAGTTGCCGCAGATCACGATTTTACGCGCCCAAGCCACGGAGAAATTCACCTTTCAGATGGACGAGGCGGAGCGACTACAGGCGGCGGCGGAATGCCGCACCCTCCTGCAGCGCGCCGAGGACTGCGCCCGCGAAACCGGGGCCGCGCTTCTGGTGCTTGACGAGGTGCTCGACGCGTGCGACACGGGGCTGCTGGACTATGCCGCGCTTTTTGATGTGCTGGCGCGGCGGGACGCGGGGCTGGAGATCGTGATGACAGGACACAGCCTCTTGCCGGAGCTTGCTGACTATGCAGACTACATTTCTCACATGCAAATGAAAAAACATCCCTTCACGCGGGGCATTGCCGCGCGTGAAGGGATTGAATATTGACGATTCTAAAATGGGTTCCCTGTGGGGGACCATTTTGTTTTGCTTGGACTACTTGCGTAAGGGGGACCCCCTCCGTAAGCAGTACCGGCTAGTAAAGCGCAATACTCGAGAGAATATCCTTTGCCTGCTCGGCGCGATGGCTCCATGCGGCGGTCGCGCCGTACTCCCGGCGGCGCGCGCGCGCCCAGCCGCCCGATTCCTGCAGGGCGGTGCCGCACAGGCGGACAAACTCCTCCGGTGTATGTGCGCTGTAGACGACGTCGGGAAAGACCTCGATCTGGTCGGGAAAGAGCATGGATACGATGGGGTTGCCGGTGGAGAGGTATTCATAGATACGGGAGGGGATAATGTCGTTATCCGGCTCGTTTCTATAGAGCAGATTCAGGCAGACCGAAAAGTGGGCGACAAAGTCCGGCACCTCCAGCACAGACCGGCGACCGAGCACGCGGACATTCGGCAGGTGGCGCAGGTGGCGCAGCAGAGAGTTGCCCTCAATGTCCCCAAGCAAGACAAAGGTACAGCCGGGGAGGTCCCGCGCGGCGTGCAGGACAGGCAGGAGATGCAGATCGCGGCTGATGGTGCCAACGAATCCAAAAATTGGACCCGTAATGTCGGATAGCTCCATGGGAAGCGGCAGGTTCGGCTTGGAAAACGCCTCATAATCCGCCCCATTGGGGAGCAGGGCGATATTATCGCTGCACGGAGACAGATGCTCCACAAGCCACGGGGAGGCCGCAAAGATAATGTCCGCTGCAAGGGCAAGCTCGCTCTCCCAGCGCGGCGGCAAATGCGACCAGTCCTGGCAGCAGTCGTAGATGAGTCTTTCGTGCGGGATATCGTCGATCAGATGCGCCTGCGCAGGGGAGGTGCACCATAGTACGGGATTGCGGAAGCGGTTGCGCGCGGCGATGCCCGCGATGTAATCCGCCAACCGCCGCTGCTGACGATCAAAGAGATAGCCGTGCTTTTCGGTGAGTGGCAGAAGCGGCGGCAGGGTATATACCGTCACCTCGGGGCGCACTTTTCTGCCCGGCTTGCGGTAGTGGCCCTTGGAGTGCTCAGCCGGTTCGAAAAATAGAATTTTCGCCCCCTTGAGCCGCAGCAGAAGGTGCTGAATCCGGCTGGGTGATTTGCTCCAAGGCAGATGCGAGATACAGATATATTGATTCAAGCGTGATCAGCCTCCGTTTGCAGCAATGCGCCGACTGTCTCCTGATTGTGCCGCTCCAGCATACGCAGGCGGCTGACGCTGTTACTTAAAAATTCAGTGTCCCCGACGCGCGCATAGGCAAGGTCGATGTGCGTTTTCAGCGCCTGCTCGGTCAGCGCATCGAGCTCGGTGTAGAGGTCCTGCCCAATGTAGGAGAGAAAGGAGCTGATCTTCTGGTCGTATACCACGCCGACCAGCGGAACCCCTTGGCCCGCTGCAAACACGAGTGCGTGCAGGCGCATGGCGACGGTGATCTGCATGCGGGAAAACAGGCCGATGGTATGCGCGGAGCTGCCGGTATTCTCCACAATATGGTAGGGCGTTTTGAGACACGCGGCCACCTTCTGGGCGGCGGAGACATCCAGCCGCCGCTCAATGGGCAGGAAGACGGCGACCAGACCGTATTGCTCATATGCGTACTGCGCGGCGGCGGCGAAGACGGCTGCTTTTTCGTCAAACCCCTGCCAGGGGCGCAGGGCAAAGCCGATATACCGCTTGTCCGGGTCAAGCCCTTCCCGCTCAAAAAGTCCGTCAATGACTTGCGGCTGTGCGGCGGGCAGAATGACGGTCGGGTCCGCCGCGAGGACAATGTCCGGGCGGGTGACGCCCATGTCCTCCAGCTCCTTTTTGGACAGGACGTCACGCAGGGTAATCGCGTCCACACTATCCTGCAGGACGCGGTGCGCGAGCTTCCGGTTGGCGGGGTAGCGGATGGGGCCGATGCCGCAGCCGTACATCATCACACGGTTGCCGCAGCGCTTTGCCGCCCAGATGGTGAACAGATAAAACCAAAGGCTCCGCCGGCTGGTGACGTCCTGCATCAGTGAGCCGCCGCCGTTAATATACAACGTGGTTTTCTTCATACGGCTGAGAAAAACCGGCGCTGCAAAGGTATACATGGAGTCGACACGGTAGGTTTGCCGCGTACTGGAAGGGTTGCGCGAAAGCACCCAGATGGGGAGGTCGGGGTCAATTTCACGCAGTTCGGTGACGATGGCCTCCAGAATTGCATCGTCTCCGGCGTTGCCGCGCCCGTACGCGCCGCAGACAAGCGCACCGTCCCGCCGGTTGCCGCGTGTCTGGCGGCGGAGTATGGCGTCGTAAATAGCAAGCTGCCGGTTAAGCGTGCTTTCCAGAGAAAAATGCGCCTTGCCGTATTCATAGAGGCGCTGCCCCATACTTTGGCGCAGGGCAGCACTCTCTGCGAGGGCGGAAAGGTGCTCCGCGAGCGCCCCCGCGTCGCCTGGATCAAAGAGAAAACCGTTGATGCCGTGTTCAATAAAGTATGGGATTCCGCCGACGTTGGTCGATACGGTCGGCAGCGCCATGCGCGCCCCCTCCGTGATGGCGTAAGGGAAGGTCTCGGAGAGCGACGTGAGGGTGTTGATATCGATGGCTTCATAAAAGCTGTCGGTGTCGCTGATCCACCCGGTAAAGCAGACGTACTGCGCAATGCCGAGGTGCGCTGCAAGCTCCCTGAGCATGCCCATCTGATCCCCGTCACCGGCGACCAGCAGGCGCAGCTGCGGATGGGCCTCATGTGCGATGGCAAAGCCCCGGATCAGGGTGGCGATATCTTTAACGGGATTTAAACGGGCGGCAATTCCGACGACGACGCTCTCATCATCCGCGTCCAGACCGACCGATTGCAGATATTCCGCGCGCTGCACGTTGGCTGTACGCGGTGTGAAATCAAGCCCGTTATAGATGGTAAACATTTTGTTCGGGTCAAAATGGCGTGAGATCAGCAGGTCAACCATCGCATCCGAGACACCGATGTGGTAGTCGATGGCACGCAGGGCGAGGGTGTTGATGGGTCCATAAGTCAGGCGGGAGAAGGGACGTCCCAGATAATCCAGACGGTAATCGGAGTGTACCGTCGAGACAACGGGCAGCCCCGTCCCGCGCTTGAGCAACGCGCCGAGCATATTGCCCCGCGCGCCGTGGCAGTGAATGAGGTCATATTTTTCTTTTTTGATCATAGTTTTGAGTATTCGATAGTTGTGTGGCAGACTGTGCCCCGGAATCACCATGGTCGGGATGCCGAGATCACGGGCTTCCTGCGCGAACGGGCCCTCCATAAAGCAGACAAGCATAATGTCTATGGTATGCCGCAGGTTTTGCAGCAGAGAGTGTACGTGGGTTTTGGCCCCGCCGGTGTCTCCGCCGGAAATGAGGTGGATAATCTTCATGCGACGGCCTCCGAAAAAAGTCTTGTTATTGTTGGTGCGAATGTGCTATAATGATGTGTATTCCGCGCCGGAGCGCTTTTTTACAAAGAAATACTGTGTCGGTTTGTGATAGAGCATCACCTATTCTACCAGTGTTTCGCAAGATTTACAACCTCGGAGGCTACAAATATGAAAGAGAAAAACGGCAGACGATTTGGAAAATTTAATATTGTTGATTTAATTATTATCATCGTCATTATCCTTGTTGCGATTGCGGTGGTGTTCAAACTGACAGGCGGCAACAATTTGACGGCGACTGCGACAAGGCTGACCTATACCGTCCGTGTGGATGGCGTGCAGCCAGAGGTCTATGAAGATCTGCAAAAGTGGGTTCCAGGCGATAAGCTGATGGCCTCGGGCGATATCCTGCCCGCACAGGTGACCGCCGTCACCGCCGTGCCACATGCCACGACCGTGACGCTCTCCACCGTCAACGGGACGGTACAGCTTCCCATACAGGACGATCTGCTTGATTTGACCTTTACGATTGAGGCCGAGATTTCGAATACGGTGATCAACGAACTGGGCACGCAGGAGGTGCGCATCGGCAAGACGCACATTGTCAAAACACAGCACTTTGAACTGGCGAACGGCATCATTCAGACCTGCGAGTGGACGCAGCCGGGCGTGGAATAAGTACGGTTGCGTTTGTCTGCGACTTTGCAATCTTGGGCGGCGGTTATCCCGCCGCCCTTTTTACCCGCTTTATCCGCATATCGGTTACAAGGAGAGAGCCCATGCTTGAGCAGCTGCACGCGATAGACGCGGCAATTCTGATTTGGATACAGAACAATCTGCATACCCCGGTTTTGGATGTCGTATTTTCGTTTTATACCCGGCTCGGCCACGTCGGGGCGCTATTTCTGGTGCTGTCCGTGTTGCTCCTCTGCTTTCGCAGGACGAGAAAAGCGGGGATGCTCGGCATTGTCGCAATCGGCGTGGGCGCACTGATCACCAATGTAACGCTCAAACCGCTCATCGCGCGCGCGCGGCCCTGGGTATCCTTTGAGGAGATTGTCCCCCTTGTCACGGAAGACGATCCAAACACCTTCCCCTCCGGCCACACCTGCGCCGCCTTTGCCATGGCGGGGACGTGGCTGTGGGCGCAGGATATCCGCAAGCTCAAAATTCTGGGTTTTGTGCTCGCGTGCGTCATGGGGTTTTCCCGCCTGTATGTGGGTGTACATTACTTGTCCGACGTGTTGGTCGGCTGTGCGGTGGGTCTCTTTGCCGCATGGCTTGTCTATCTTATATGGCACTATCTGTTCTTTGACGGGCGGCGCTTACGCGCGTTGTGATAGCAAAACCCGCGCATTTTATGGTACAATACTGCAATTGCATTTTTGAGGAGGAGTATTCTTGTCTTTGCTCATGTCGGTCCTGATGGGAATTTTGCAGGGAATCGCGGAATTTCTGCCCATATCGAGCTCAGGACACCTCGCGCTCTTTCAGGCGTTTTTCGGTATGGAGAATTTTGAGGAGACGCAGGCGTTCTTTACGGTGCTGCTACATCTGGGCACGCTGATCTCTGTTTTTATTGTCTACTGGCGCGATATCATTGAGATGATCTATGAGTTTTTTGCGGGGATTATCGCGCTCTTTTCGCCCAAGCGGCGTACACGCCCCCTCCCGCCGATGCGGCGCATGGTGCTGATGATTATTGTCGCGACACTGCCGCTGCTGCTGGTGCTTCCGATCAAAGACCGCATTGACGCGCTTTACGGGAACACCTTTTTCATTTCCTGCGCCCTGCTGGCGACGGGCTTTCTCCTCTTTTTCTCCGACCGTCTGGCGCGCGGAAAAAAGAACGCGAAGACCGCCCGCATTACCGACGCGCTGCTGGTCGGCTGCGGTCAGGCGGTCGCTACCGTGCCGGGGCTTTCCCGCTCAGGCACGACCATCGCGGTCGGCATGATGCTTGGGTTTGAGAGAAAATTCGCCGTGCGGTTTTCGTTTCTGCTCTCCCTGCCCGCTGTGCTGGGGGCCAACATTCTGGAGATTAAGGACGTCGCCGCAACTGCCGACAGCGGCATGTTCCCGATTTATCTCGCGGGCGTGGTGGTCGCCGCGGTTGTGGGGTATTTTGCCATACGCCTTGTCAATATGCTGGCGGACAAAGGGAAGTTTGGAAAATTCGCCTACTACTGCTGGGCGGTGGGCATCGTCTCGCTGATTGCGGGCATTGTGAAGTTTGCACTTTAGCGCAAATGTAAAAAGGAGAGCCGATCTGCAGAAAGGAAGTAGCCTATGGCAGCAACACAAAAGAAAAAACCCACTTCCGCAAAGGGGAAGAGCAGCACCAGCAAAAGCACGCAGAGCAGTCAAAAGCGCCCCATTCGCCGTGAGGTCGGCGCAGTGGTGTGCCTTCTGCTGGGCGTCTTTGCCCTTTTTGGCTGTTTGGGTGTGAAGGCCATCTTTATTGACTTTTTCTGCAATCTGGTCAAGGGGCTGGTCGGGTACGGTATCTGGGCGCTGGTACCCTTGCTCTTTGTCATGAGCTTTCTGTTATTCACCCACCGGGGCAGGCCGGTGCGTGCGCGGGTGGGCTGCGCGCTGCTTCTTGCTCTCTTGTTCGGTGCGTTTGTGCATCTGCTGGCGGCGGATACCGGCGCGGTAACCCTTTCAGAGCTGTGGTACAGCGGACAGCTGCTGCTCGGCGGCGGCGTGCTGGCAGGAGGCCTTACGATGGGACTGACCGCGGCCCTCAGCGGCATCGGCGCGGGCTTTATTCTTATCGTGGCAATCATTATAGCTCTGCTGGTCGTGTTCCATATTACCCCGTCGGCTATTGTGGATGCGGTGCGCAGCCATCCCCGTGTAGCGTATGAGGAGGAGGAACTGCCGGAGCGCCCACAGAGACGCCTGCGCGCGGAAACGCGGGTAGAGGAGGCTCCACCGGGCAAGGAATCCAGGCGGCGCAGAAACATCCACCTCCCCCTCGACGGCGAGGAGCCGGAAGAGGAGCCGCCTGTGCAGACGGCGGATTTGAAAGCGGTGCTGGAACAGCCGGAGAAAAAAGGCTCGCTCTTTAACCACAAGGCAGCTGTACCCGCGCCGGACGCGGTTTTGCGCGGGGATGCGGTACAGGCCATAGAAGCGGCGGAGGAAGCCGTGGAAAGCGCGCCAGACCACCTGCCGGAGGACGACGAGCTGCTCACCGCGGCGACTGTCGCCGCGGGACTGGAAATTGTGCGGGAACCCGCGGTCAGCAAAAAGCAGCGCACGCGGGAACAGGCGGAGGCGACTGCCGTCGTGACGCAGGACATCGAAAAGGGAATGGAAAGCACCACCGCAAAATACCAGTATCCGCCCATTTCCCTCCTGCATGAGGGTGGGAAAACGAGCGGCGCGGATGTGACGGCGGAGCTCACGGCGAATCAGGCGCGGCTGACGGATACCATCCACTCTTTTGGCATTGACGCCAACATCTGCAACGTGACCCGCGGGCCATCGGTCACGCGCTATGAGCTGGAGCTCGACCAGGGGGTGCGGCTCAATAAGCTGACTAACCTCGCCGACGATATTGCCCTTGCCCTCGGCGCTGCAGGCGTGCGCATTGCACCGATTCCCAATCAGATTTCCATGGTGGGCATTGAGGTGCCCAACCGGCTTGTGACGCCGGTGCCAATCCACGACGTGATCGACTCGAAGGAGTTTCGAAACCACAAGTCCAAAGTGGCCTTTTCGGTGGGGAAGGACATTGGCGGGAACAACATTGTCGGTGATATCGCAAGGCTCCCCCACCTGCTCATCGCCGGCACCACCGGCTCCGGTAAATCGGTTTGCACAAACTCCCTGATTATTTCACTGCTATATAAGGCGACGCCGGAGGAAGTGCGCCTTATTATGATTGACCCGAAGATGGTGGAGCTTGGTATCTACAACGGTATTCCGCACCTGCTCATTCCCGTTGTGACCGACCCCAAAAAGGCCGCAGGTTCCCTGCAGTGGGCGGTGACCGAGATGATGAAGCGCTACCGCGCCTTTTCCGATGTGGGCGTGCGTGACCTCACGTCCTATAACGCCCTTGCCGCGCGCAGCGATGAGATGGAAAAACTGCCCCAGATTGTCATTGTCATCGATGAGCTGGCGGATCTGATGCTGGTTGCGGCGAAGGAGGTGGAGGAATCCATCTGCCGCGTGGCGCAGATGGGCCGCGCGTCGGGCATGCACCTGATCATCGCGACCCAGCGGCCCTCCGCCGATGTCATCACCGGCCTGATGAAGGCAAATATTCCGTCCCGCATCGCCTTTGCGGTGGCCTCCTCGCTGGAATCGCGTATCATTCTGGATACCACCGGCGCGGAGAAGCTGGTCGGGCGGGGCGATATGCTCTATTTCCCCCTCGGCACCGGAAAGCCGCAGCGGGTACAGGGTTGCCTGATCTCCGATCAGGAGGTGGCCGACGTGGTTGCGTGCGTCAAGCAGAGCGGCGGGGCGGAGTATTCCGACGAGATCATCAAGGAGATCGAGCAGAATGCCGCCGAAAAGGAGAAGGGCAGCAAGGGGACGGGCGGCTCCGCGCCCGCCGATGTGGATAACAGCTATGACGAGCTGTTTCCCTCTGCCGTTGAGGTCGTGGTGGAGACCGGCATGGCGTCGGTGTCCATGCTCCAGCGCCGCCTCAAGCTCGGCTATTCCCGCGCCGCGCGGCTGGTGGATCAGCTGGAGGAACGGGGGATTGTCGGCCCCTTTGAAGGCTCCAAACCGCGGCAGGTTTTGATCGGCAAGGAGCAGTGGCAGGAGATGCAGTATAAGCAGGGGATGCTTGACGCGCCCCCCGCCGATGACCCGGTACCCGAGGAGCTGCCCTTTGAGGGTGACGCCTTTTCTCAGGACAGCCCACCGTTTGATTTGTGATCGTACAGGTGAATCAGGTCACCCACTGTGCATAGAGCGTCAGGTCCCGGGTGATGGGAATGACGTCACCGGGGAGATAGGTTGTGCCGGAACCGTCGGGGGCTGTATTCCACGACACGAAGGTAAAGCCGCTATAACTGATGCCGGTTTCGGCGGCGCTTTTTACAGTGTAGAGGGTGCCTGCCGTCAGGCCGGAATCGGTAAACTGCCCGGTGTCGCCGTTTGCGAGGTAGGTAATGGAGAACGTGCGGATCGGGGCGTTGAAGATATCGAAGATGGACACGGCGACACCGTCAACGGTTACACAGCCGTTTGCCCCCCCACACACCGTGTATGCTGTGGCATTGGGCGTATAGCCCGCCGGGGTCGCTGTTTCTGTCAGCAGATAGCGTGAGCAGGGACTGACCACAAAGGTGAGCAGTCCGTTTGCGTCGGTCGTGCCGACCTGGGCGCCTACGCCACAGAGCGGCGCAAGCGAAAACTGCGCGTCTGGAATGACTGCACCGGTCACGCTGTCCCGCTTGCGTATGGTAAACGCGTGGCCGCAGGGCAGACAATCAACCTGGCAACCGCAGCACCCGCTTGCAGTCTGAAAAAGATTCATAGTACTCACCAATCCTTTACACTCCAACGTATGCGGATTTTGCCTCGGTTGTGCAGACCGTTATAAAATGGGATAGACCGGCGGACGTCCGCCGGTCTATCCCATTTTATGTAGCGCTTATACTTAACCGCCGAAGTAGCGTTTGAGCAGGCCCTCAAAGGCCTTGCCGTGGCGAGCCTCGTCGCGCGCCATCTCGTGGACGGTGTCATGGATGGCGTCGAGATTGAGCTTTTTGGCGCGGCTGGCAAGGTCAAATTTCCCCTGCGTTGCGCCGTATTCCGCGTCAATGCGCATCTCCAGATTCTTTTTGGTGGAGTCGGTCACAACCTCACCCAGAAGCTCGGCAAACCGGGCCGCGTGGTTGGCCTCCTCCAGTGCGGCGGTCTCCCAGTAGTTGCCGATTTCGGGATAGCCCTCACGGTGGGCGACGCGGCTCATAGCGAGATACATGCCAACCTCGGTGCACTCTCCTTCAAAATTGGCGCGCAGATCAGCGATGATATCGTCGGGTGAGCCCTTTGCAACGCCGAGCACATGCTCGGCAGCCCAGACGCGGTCGGTGGTTTGCTCGATAAACTTTTCCTTGGGCGCTTTGCAGATGGGGCAAACGTCAGGTGGCGCGTCACCCTCGTGTACATAACCACAGACCGAACAGATATACTTTTTCATAATAGCAGGCCTCCTAAAAAATATATATAGTAATGATTACTGTTTACTGACGATAGTATAGCACTCTTTGCAAGCCGGGTCAAGACTTATTTAACATTTCTGCTGGGAAGTCTTAAAATGCGCCCTTTTCTTCCAGCGCCGCGACTGCGGCTGCGTATTCCTCGCCGCTGAACAGGGCGTTTAACACGGTGAGCAGAGCGTTTGTAGAGAGATGCTCCGGCAGCGCAAGGCGGGCAAGCAGGGCGTTGCGGCGTGTCTGCGCGTTGGGTGTACCGGTGAGGCCGTCGCGGAAGAGATCCGCCTTTGTGATGGCGCGGCGCGTGGGCGTGTGATCCTCACCGAGCATCGTGGCCCCGCAGCGGCGCAGGGCTTGGGTCAAAATAGCGGGGGACATCCCCTCCACGCCGAGCTTTCCCTCCTTACCGGGCTGGCTTTTGCGGCGCTCCTTCCCGTACAGGTCGGGGATGTAGGCGTGCTTGACGAGGGAAGGGTCAATGGTACCGGAGAGATAATTTCGGATGACAAACCCCGCGCCATCGGAGTCGGTCAGGATGATCAGCCCGCGCGTTTCGGCGAGGCGGCGCAGGAGCGCGAGGCGTTCGCTGTCCTTAAAGATCCCGAACCCCGCTGTCTCCAATATAACGGTATCCACAAGCTGGGAAAGCGTATTTTTGTCGTATCGTCCTTCGACAACGATGGCTTCTTTAATCTTGAGCATACTACCTGCCTATCCCATATTTCGATACTTACTATATTTTACTCGAATCGACAATAAATGTCAATCATTAAAAGTAAACTTGTGAAATCCAACCAATTGCGCTATACTGGGAAGCAAAGCGGGAATTATTTTGTTAAATTTTCATTTGCCTACTATGCAAACGGGGAAAATTATATTAGAATAAATAAGATTTGATCGTATGCAAAAGGGGATGGAACTATGGCGGAACCACGGTACAAGCGTGTGCTGTTAAAGGTGAGCGGTGAGGCGCTGGCGGGGGAAGCAGGGCGCGGGCTGAATTTCGAGGTGATCGGCAGCGTCTGTAACGCGATTAAGAAGTGCGTGGATATGGGCGTGCAGGTTGGCGTTGTGGTCGGGGGAGGCAACTTCTGGCGCGGCGTGAAGGACGGCGGTGACCATATTGAGCGCACACGGGCAGACCATATGGGCATGCTCGCGACCGCCCTGAATGCGCTGGCGGTGGCAGGCGTGCTGGAGCAGACGGGCGTAGAGGTGCGTGTGCAGACCGCCATTGAGATGCGCGCCATCGCGGAGCCGTATATCCGCTCGCGCGCGATCCGGCATCTGGAGAAGGGGAGAGTGGTCATTTTCGGCTGCGGCACAGGCAATCCATTCTTCTCCACCGACACGGCGGCGGTGCTGCGCGCGGCTGAAATTGACGCGGATGTCATCCTGCTGGCCAAAAATGTGGACGGAGTATACAGCGCGGATCCGCAGATTGATCCATGCGCCACCAAATATGATACCATTTCTTATACCGATGTGCTTGCCCGCCACCTCAAGGTGATGGACTATACGGCAACCTCCCTTTCCATGGACAATAGCATTCCAGTCATTTTGTTTGCGCTGAAGGACCCGGAAAACATTTGCCGGGTGGTGATGGGTGAAAAGCTCGGCACGATTGTAAAGGAGGAGCAGTGAGATGTTGGAAGTGAATCAGGAATTTGACGCAAGGATGCAGAAGACGGTGGACGTGGTTGCAAGCGACTTCGCAGCCGTCCGCGCGGGCCGCGCCAATGCGGCGGTGCTCGACAAAATCACGGTCGACTATTACGGCGTGCCTTCGCCGATTCAGCAGGTCGGCTCAATCTCGTCTCCCGACCCGCGCACGCTGACCATCCAGCCGTGGGATATGTCGCTCCTGAAGGCGATTGAAAAGGCGATTTCCAGCTCCGACCTCGGCATCAACCCGCAAAATGACGGCAAGGTGATCCGCCTTGCGTTCCCTCAGCTCACCGAGGAGCGGCGCAAGGAGCTGACAAAGCAGGTCAAAAAGTACGGGGAAAACGGCAAGGTCGCCATCCGCAATATTCGCCGTGACGCGATGGAGAAGTTCAAGGCGATGGAAAAGCGCTCCGAGATCACCGAGGACGATCTGAAGGATTATGAAAAGGAATTGCAGGACATCACAGAGAGGCGCTGCAAGCAGATCGACGAGATGACGGAGAAGAAGGAAGCGGAGCTTTTGGCGATCTGAGGCCGGGCAACAAAATAGGCGGCATGTATGTGCAACCGTTACGGTCAGCTGCATACATGCCGTTTGCATGATACTAATCTCATGATGCGAGGGACGGGATATGGCTTTATTCGGAAAAAAGCGGACTGCGGCTGCGCGGGAGAGCGTGGACAGGACGCGTCTGCCGCAGCACGTGGCGGTCATCTTGGATGGCAACGGGCGCTGGGCCAGACGGCGCGGCCTGCCGCGCACGGCGGGGCATGTGGCGGGTGCGGAGAATTTCCGCACCATCGCGACGCTGTGTAAGAATATGGGCATCAAAAATTTCACGGTTTTTGCCTTTTCCACGGAAAACTGGAAGCGCCCGACGGAGGAAGTCGCGGCCATTATGAAGCTACTCGTCCAATACTTGCAGGAGTCCATTGAAAAGATGGAAAAGGATCACATCCGGCTCCACTTCTGGGGGGATCTCACGCCGCTGTCCGATGAGCTCAAGGCGCTCTGCGCCACCACCGACCGCATTTCGGAGGGGTACGATGGGATGAACGTCAATGTCTGCCTCAATTACGGCGGGCGGGACGAGATTATGTACGCCGCCCGCGCGTTTGCCCAGGAGTGCCTCGACGCGGGGCGCGTGCCCGACAAGATGGAACCGGCGATGCTCGAACGGCACCTCTATTCCGCCGGTGTGCCCGATCCGGATCTGATCATTCGGCCGAGCGGGGAGGAGCGGATATCCAACTTTCTGCTCTGGCAGTCGGCCTACGCAGAGTATTATTTTACCGACGTCATGTGGCCGGATTTTGATGAGGAAGAGCTTCTGCGCGCCTTCGTGGCGTACCAGCAGCGCGCGCGCCGGTTCGGCGGAATTGACGAGACAGAAAAAGACGGATGATAAAGGAGTTGTAGCTTTGGGAAAGCGTGTTATGGTGGCGGTGATTTTTATCCCGCTGATGTTAATCATTATATATATCCTGAATCCCCTCTGGTCGTTCTGCCTGCCCGCGGTGATCAGCCTGCTCTCCATGATTTCGATTTATGAGGTGCTGCACTCCACGGGGTTTTTGACGAATGCGCGCCTGACATGGTATTCCATCATTCTGGCAGGCATCATCCCGTTTTGGGTGATTTTGGAGCAGAATATGCACGTTGCGCTTTTGTGCCTGCTCGTGTACTTTATTCTGGCGTTCATTGAGGCGATTTCGAGTCACTATGTACTGACCATTGAGAAGGTAGGTGGGGCGTTTTTCTTCTCGATCTTCATCCCCTTTTTCCTCTCCTCCTTGATCCGCCTGTACGAGACGGCGGGGGTGGGGGATTACCTCATCCTGCTCCCCTTCGTTACGGCGTTCACGAGCGACGCGTTCGCCCTCTTCGGCGGTATGTTCTTCGGCAAGCACAAGCTCGCGCCGGAGCTCTCGCCGAAAAAGACGGTGGAGGGCGCTGTGGCGGGCCTCGTCGGCGCGGTGGTCTGTACCATCGTGTACGGGCTGGGTGTGCATCTGATCTTTCCGGAGGTGTCGGCAAATTACCTCCTGCTGGGGGTATACGGCGTGCTGGGAAGCCTTGCCTCTCAGCTCGGCGACCTCTCATTCTCCTATATCAAGCGGCAGTATAAAATTAAGGATTTTGGCAAGATATTCCCGGGGCACGGCGGCGTGCTCGACCGGTTTGACAGCGTCATCTTCTGCGCGCCGCTCACAGAGGTGTTATGCGTGTTTTTGCCCGCGTTGGTGATACGGTGAGGGGAGGGCGCATATGAAGAAGAGAGCGGTCAGTATTCTGGGCTCCACCGGCTCCATTGGGCGGCAGTCCCTCGATGTGATTGCGGCGTGCGGTATGACGGCGGTTGCGCTGACGGCAAACTGCGACGTGGCGCGCATGGAGGCGCAATGCCGACAGTTTTCGCCGCGGCTTGCGGTTATGATGGACGAGAATGCCGCAGCCGACCTGCGCGTGCGCCTCGCGGATACGCAGGTGCGCGTCGCATCGGGTGAGACGGGCCTGCTGGAAGCCTCCTGCATTGAGGAGGCCGACACAGTCATCACCGCCGTGGTGGGGAGTGTCGGGCTTAGGCCGACGTTAGCGGCCCTGAAACTGGGGCGGCGTGTGGCCCTTGCAAACAAGGAGACGCTGGTCTGCGGCGGTGAACTTGTGATGGACACGGCGCGGGACTGCGGCGCGGAGATCATCCCGGTGGATTCCGAGCACTCCGCGCTCTTTCAGTGCCTGGAGGCCTGCCGCGATAGAGGAGAGGTGAAGCGCCTCATCCTGACCGCGTCCGGCGGGCCGTTTTTTGGCTATACGCGCGAAAAACTCGCCGGGGTGACGGCGGCGCAGGCGCTCCGGCACCCGAACTGGACGATGGGAGCGAAAATCACAGTGGACTCCGCGACGCTGATGAACAAGGGGCTTGAGCTTATTGAGGCGATGCGCCTATACCGCATGCCTATGGAGAAGATCGGCATTGTGATCCACAGGGAAAGCATTGTCCACTCGCTGGTGGAATACTGCGACAACGCCATGCTCGCACAGCTCGGCGTGCCCGATATGCGCCTGCCCATCCAGTACGCCCTCACATATCCCGCGCGGACGACTACGGTGGCGGAGCCCCTTGACCTGCTCACGTGCAAGCCTCTGACCTTTGAGGCACCGGACGAGGAGACGTTCTCCTGTCTGGCACTTGCAAAGCAGGCGGCCCAGACGGGCGGGACTGCGACGGCGGTTTTAAACGCGGCCAACGAGGTCGCGGTGGGCCGCTTTCTCAAGGGGGAACTCTCGTTTCTCGATATTCCGGCGCGGGTCGCGGACGCTATGGCGCGGGTTTCGGTTGTGCCGAACCCGTCGCTCGAGGATATTTTCGCCGCCGACCGGGAAGCGCGGACCGTTGCGGCGCAGTAACTACCGCTATTAGGAAAGGATGATCCGATTTCGATGCTACTTTATATAATCATTGCCATTATCATGTTCGGCGTTTTGATCGCGGTGCACGAATTCGGGCATTTTTTCACGGCGAAGCTCTGCGGCGTGCGTGTCAACGAGTTTGCCATCGGTATGGGGCCGACGCTGTTCTCCCGCAAAAAGGGAGAGACCACCTACGCGCTGCGCGCCCTCCCCATCGGCGGTTTTTGCGCCATGGAGGGGGAGGACGAGGCGTCGGACGACAAGCGCGCCTTTGGCAACAAGGCGTGGTGGCAGAGGGTCATTATTCTTGTTGCCGG
Source organism: Oscillospiraceae bacterium (assembly GCA_021201735.1). GTDB lineage: Bacteria > Bacillota > Clostridia > Oscillospirales > Oscillospiraceae > JAJQEJ01. Next base: position 28,755 of record JAJQEJ010000076.1, read on the forward strand.
TTCGGCGATGAACTACCTGACCGGCCTTTTGATCCTGCTCGTCCTGTTTTCGCAGATTTCGGTGATACAGCAGCCCGTGATTACGAGCTTCTTTGACGGGTTTACCCTCGAGGGGGAGAGCGGGCTGATGGTGGGCGATGAGATATACAGCATCAACGGGCACCGTATCTATATGGCGGGGGATATCGGCATGTTCCTCAACCGCGCGAACGGCGACGTGATGGATATCGTGGTGGTGCGCGACGGACAGCAGGTGACGCTTGACGACCTGCCCCTTCAGCTGCGGGAGTATGAGGGGGAGGAGGGGCTCTACTTCGGCCTGCGCTTTGAACAAAATGATGACGCGACCGCGGGGGGGCGTGTGAAGCTCGCCTTCTACCAGTCCATCGACTACGTGCGTATGGTCTGGATGAGCCTTGGCGACCTCGTCCGGGGCGCGGTGGGGCTGCAGGATATGTCGGGACCCATCGGCATCGTCACCATGATCGGTGAGGCGGGCGCGTCGGCGGATTCCACGGGGCAGGCGATGGACAGAATCATGACACTGGTGGCCTTTATCGCCATCAACCTCGCGGTGATGAATATGCTGCCGATCCCGGCGCTCGACGGCGGGCGTATCTTTTTCATGATCGTCAACGGCTTTTCTCTGCTCTTTGCCCGCAGGAAGCTCAACCCCAAGTATGAGGGGATGGTCAATATGGTCTGCTTTATCTGCCTGATGGCCTTTATGGTGGTGGTGGCGGTGAGCGACGTGGCGAAGCTGGCGGCGTGATGAGCATTGGAGGTGCGCAGGATGATGACAAGACAGATATCGGTGGGCGGTGTACACATCGGCGGCGGCGCGCCGGTCACCATCCAGTCTATGACGAATACCCCCACCGCCGATGTGGCGGCGACCGTCACGCAGATCGAGCGGCTCACCGATGCGGGCTGCGAGATTGTGCGCGTCGCCGTACCCGATCTGGACGCGGCGAAGGCCATCGGTGCTATCAAGGCGCGCATTTCCATCCCCCTGGTGGCGGACATCCACTTTAACTATAAGCTCGCGCTTGAGGCGGTGGCCGCCGGTGCGGACAAAATCCGCATCAACCCCGGCAATATCGGCGATGAAAGCCGCGTCAAGGCGGTGGCGGACGCCTGCCGGGCGAAGGGGGTGCCCATCCGGGTGGGCGTGAACGGCGGGTCGCTTGAGAAGCGGCTGCTGGCAAAATACAACGGGTTTACGCCGGAGGCGCTCGTCGAGTCCGCGCTTGACCAGATTGCGCTGCTGCATAAATTTGACTTTACCGATATCTGCGTCTCCCTCAAATGCTCCAATGTGCGCGATACCATTGCGGCGTACCGGCATATGGCGGAGGTCAGCGACTGCCCCCTGCATCTGGGGGTGACCGAAGCGGGCACGCCGCGCATGGGGCTTTTGAAATCCGCCATCGGCATCGGCGGCCTGCTCGCGATGGGGATCGGGGACACCTTCCGCGTGACCCTGACCGCCGACCCGGTGGAGGAGATTGCGGCCGCGAAGGATATTTTGCGCGCCGCGGGGGTGCGCCGGGACGCCCCCGAACTCATCTCCTGCCCCACCTGCGGGCGGACGCAGATTGATTTAATTTCCCTTGCCAATGCGGTGGAGGCGCGGCTTAAAACGGTGCAAAAGCCGATTACCGTTGCGGTCATGGGCTGCGCGGTCAACGGGCCGGGCGAGGCTTCCGCCGCCGACGTGGGCATCGCGGGCGGCAAGGGGGAAGGCCTTCTCTTCCGCAAAGGGGAGATCGTCAAAAAGGTACCGCAGTCGGTGCTGGTGGACGAGCTCTTTGCCCTCATAGAGACGTTATAAACATATATTTTAGGAGCGAATGTACATGCCGGACAGGAACGAAATCCCCTTTACAACTTTTTTCTCCGCATGGAATGCGGAGCCCGCGCTCCTGCCTGCGGCAGAGGGGCTTTTCGTGACGCGGGCGGAGATCAGCCGGGAGGAGCGCACCATCCGCGCGTCTCTGCTCGGGAATGGACAGGTCGGCTCCCTCATCCCTGCGCTGGAATCTTCTCTGGCAAGCGCCTATGGCCTGCAACGGGTGGAATTGAAGCTGGAGGGTGCGCCGCCGGTGACGGTGGATAAGCCCGCGATTCCGGACGATGACCCCTTTGCGCGTACCGAGGCCATCCGGCGGGAGGCGCTGCGCAAGCTGAAGCTGGAGCGTCCGGCGGAAAAAAAGCAGGGGGCGCGCAAGGGGAAACTGATCTTCGGCCAGCGGGAGATCAAAAAACAGCCGACGCCGATGCGCCTGCTGGAGCTCGATATGGGGAACGTGGTGGTCGAGGGTGATGTGTTTTATGTCGACCACAGGGAGCTTAAGAAGCGCGGCGCGTGGGTGGTGGGCTTTGATATGACCGACTACACCAATTCCATCCGCGTCAATAAATTTTTCCTCGGTGACGAGGCGCTCCCCATCGTAAACGGGGTGAAGAAGGGACAGCACCTGCTGGTGCAAGGGCGGCTGAATATCGACCGCTTCACCGGCGACATGGTGCTTGAGCCCATTGCCATCACGCTCGGGGAGAAGCCGGTCAAGACGGACGACGCACCGGAAAAGCGCGTGGAACTGCATCTCCATACCCGCATGTCCGCGATGGACGCCCTGACCGATACCAAGGCGGTGGTGCAGCGGGCCGAGCAGTGGGGGCACAAGGCTGTTGCCATCACCGACCACGGCGTGGCGCAGTCCTTTCCCGACGCGTGGCACGCGGCCAAGGACATTAAGGTGATCTACGGCGTGGAGGCATATTATGTAAATGACGTGGACGACCGCGTCGCCGTGCACGGGGAGGTCTCCGGCGCGCTGGAGCAGGAGATTGTCTGCTTTGACATTGAGACGACGGGCCTTGACAAAAAGAAGGACGTGCTCACGGAGATCGGTGCGGTCATCCTGCGGGGCGGCGAAGTGGCGGAGTCCTTTCAGACCTTTGTGAGCCCAGGCAGAAAGCTCAGCTATGAAATTACATCACTCACCGGCATTACAGATGAGATGTTGCAGGGTGCGCCGTCCCAAGCGGAGGCGATTGCGGCGTTTTTACAGTTTGCTGGGAAACGCCCTCTCGCCGCGCACAACGCGGACTTTGACATGGGCTTTCTCGCCGAGGGCTGCCACAGGATGGGGAGAAGCTTCCCGAACGCCTCGCTCGACAGCCTCGTTCTCGCGCAGAACCTGCTGCCCGAGCTGAGCAAGCACAAGCTGGACATCGTGGCAAAGCATCTGGACTTGCCCGCATTTCACCACCACCGCGCGAGCGACGACGCCGCGACGGTGGCGTATATGCTGATCTCTTTTTTCGAGAAGCTGCGCGCGCAGGGGGTTGACACACTCGAGGGGATCAACCCCGCCATGCGGAACCTGCGCGGGAACAGCAAGGCAAAGCGGCAGCCCAAGCACCTGATTGTGCTCGCGAAAAACAAGACCGGACTGCGCAACCTCTATAAATTAATTTCACTCTCCCATCTGGAGTATTTTAAAAAATATCCCATCATGCCAAAGCATGTCATCGACGAAAACAGAGAGGGCCTGATTCTGGGCTCGGCGTGCGAGGCGGGGGAGCTCTTCGAGGCGGTGGTGCGGGGAAAGGACTGGAACGAACTCAAACGCATCGCGTCATGGTATGACTATCTGGAAATACAGCCCCTGTGCAACAACGGCTTCATGATTCGCAAGGGTATGGTGCAGGGCGAGGAGGAGCTGCGGGCGTTTAACCGCACGGTGGTCGCCCTCGGACGGGAGCTGGGAAAGCCGGTATGCGCCACGGGCGACGTGCATTTTCTCGATCCGGAGGACGAAATTTACCGCCATATTCTCCTCGCGTCGAAGTGCTTTGACGACGCCGATTCTGAGCTGCCCCTTTACTTTAAGACAACCACGGAGATGCTGGAGGAATTTTCCTATCTCGGCAAAGAGGAGGCGTACCGTGTCGTTGTGGAGGACACCAATCTGGTCGCCGACTGGTGTGAGCCGATTGAGCCGTTGCCCCACGGCCTGTTCACCCCGAAACTTGAGAATTCCGACGGCGAGCTGACGGCACTGGTATGGGGCAGGGCGCACGAGCTCTATGGAGAGCAGCCACCCGACATTGTGACCGAGCGCATCGACGCGGAGCTTGGAGATATCATCGGCTGCAAATACGACGTGATCTACATGTCAGCCCAGAAGCTGGTGCAGGACTCGCTGGACCACGGCTATCTGGTCGGTTCGCGCGGCTCGGTGGGGTCCTCTCTCGTGGCGTTTCTCTCCGGGATCACGGAGGTCAACTCCCTGCCGCCCCACTACCGCTGCCCGCAGTGCAAGCACGCCGACTTTGAAGCGGGGCACAATTACGGCTGCGGCGCGGACATGCCCGACGCCCTCTGCCCCGTATGTGGCACACCCTACGCCAAGGACGGCTTTCAGATTCCCTTTGAAACCTTCCTCGGCTTCGGCGGGGACAAGGTGCCGGATATCGACCTGAATTTTTCCGGGGACTATCAGGCAAAGGCCCACCGCTATACCTTTGAGCTGTTCGGCGAAAACCACGTCTTCCGTGCGGGCACCATCGGCACCGTGGCGGAAAAGACCGCCTTCGGCTATGTAAAAAAATATCTTGAGGAGCGGGGGAGGAAGGTCACCCGCGCCGAGGAAAACCGCCTCGCGCAGGGCTGCACGGGGGTCAAGCGCACCACGGGGCAGCATCCCGGCGGCATGGTGGTCATCCCGCAAGACAAGGAGATTTACGACTTTTGCCCGGTGCAGCGTCCGGCGGACGACACCGGCACCGATATCATCACCACCCACTTTGAATATCACTCCATGGAGTCCAATCTCCTCAAGCTGGATATTCTCGGGCACGACGACCCGTCCATGATCCGTATGCTGGAGGATTTGACCGGTGTGAACGCGCGTGAAATCCCTTTGGACGACGCGGAAACGATGGGCCTGTTCACCTCCTCCGCGGCGCTCGGCTATGAAAATGACCCTGTGCTCGGCCCCACCGGCGCGGTGGCCATTCCGGAGTTCGGCACCCCCTTTGTCCGGGGCATGCTGATGGACACCCAGCCGACGGAGTTTGATGTGCTCGTCCGCCTGTCCGGATTTTCCCACGGGACGGACGTGTGGCTCGGAAATGCGAAGGACTTGATCGTAAAAGAGGGCATTCCGGTCAATCAGGCCATCGGCTGCCGGGACGATATCATGATCTTCCTCATCTCATGTGGCATGCCGGAAAAGCGTGCGTTCAAGATCATGGAGTCGGTGCGTAAGGGCAAGGGCCTGCCAGAGGGCGCGGAGGAGGAGATGCGCGCGGCAGGCGTGCCAACGTGGTACATCGAATCCTGCAAGAAGATCAAATACCTCTTTCCCAAGGCCCACGCCGTGGCGTATGTCATGATGGCCTTTCGCATTGCCTGGTTCAAGGTGCATAGGCCTCTGGCCTTTTATGCCGCCTATTTCTCCATCCGTGCAAAAGCCTTTGACGCGACCTGCATGTGCGTCGGGATGGACACGGTGAAACGCAAAATGCGCGAAATTGCCGCTAAGGACAAGGACGCCTCCGCGGTGGAGCAGGATATGCTGACCACGCTGGAGGTGGTGTATGAATTCTATCTGCGCGGCTTCTCCTTTGCCCAGATGAACCTGTATCGATCCCACGCGACACTCTTTCAGATGGACGAGGCAAATGGCACGCTCGACCCGCCATTCTCCTCCCTGCCCGGTCTGGGTGAGACCGCCGCGTGGTCCCTGTCAGAGCAGCGGGTGGGGCGGGAATTCGTCTCCATAGAGGAGGTGCTCGCAGCCTGCCCAAAGGTATCCAAGGCACATATTGAGCTGCTCAGGGGAATCGGGGCACTGGGCGGACTGCCCGAAACCAGTCAGATGACGCTATTTTGATACTGATCCCCGATTAAAATCGGAGATGTGTCGCAAGCGCCACGCCGCTGCGCGGCACGTCTCATAAGTTCCGTACGCGCTATAAAAATCATACTATGATTTTTAAACGGTACTAGTATGAAAGGATGGTCCATTGATGCAAAAAATTTCTATCATCAGCCGCAGACTCCTTGCCTTCCTGCTTGCGGCCGGCCTCACAGCAACAACCCTCTCCACCGCCGCCTCCGCAAGGGAGACAAGCTTCTTCGAAATCTTCCCGGGTGAGATAACGGCGGAGGATTTAACGTGGAGTGCGCCGGACATAGCGGCCTTTGACGCGCAATGCGCGGTGCTGCGCGCAGAACTTGCGAAGGCGGACAACGCACAAAATGTGGCGCAGGCATACTATGATCTATACGTGCTGGTGCTGTATTACGGCAACCAGTATACCCTCTGCACCATCGACTATTACCGCGATCCCAACACGTACAGCCAGAGCCTGCAGGATTGGGAGAGCTTTCTCGTGACACTCAGCAACGAGTATCAGACCGTCTCCAAGGAGGCCTTCCAGTCGGAAGCCTACAGCGCGATTATGACGGCGACGTTTGGGCAGAGCTATGCCGACTCGGTGCTCAATGCAGTCAACGAGAGTGAGGAGCAGCAGAAGCTCCTCGCACAGGAGAGCGCGCTCGAGGACAGCTACTATACCGAGATGGGGAAGAGTACGGTGGATGTGACCGCCGTTGAAACCATCATGATGGATTTGGTGACGGTGCGCAACGCATATGCAGCATCCAAGGGGTTCGACAGCTACGCAGATTACGCATACAGCGTTCTTTACTATAGGGACTACACCGCGGACGAGGCCGCGCAGCTCGGCGAATATGTCAAGCAGTATGTCGTCCCGATGATCGACGATTTGCGTCTGCCGCTCACCTACAACAGCAGCCTTGGCACTGACAAGCTCAGCACCCTCAGTAATCTCAGCGAGAGCCAGGTGGTAGATATTGTCGGCAGTTACATTGACAGAGTTTCCAGCGAATACGCCGATGTGTACGACTATATGGTGGAACACCACCTCTACGACCTCGCGGCCAGCGATACCAAGGCCGACCTCGCCTTTACCGTGGATCTCCCTTATCTGGGTTCCGCCTTTATTTTCGATAAGCCGAACGGGGCGTATGACGATGTGCAGACGCTGACCCATGAGTTCGGGCATTTTGCGGCATTGTGTCTGTCCGACTACCTATGTCAGGACGTTGCCGAAATCCACTCCCAGGGGCTCGAGGCGCTCTACATGAGCTTTGCCGACGAGATGGCCGGTGAAGGGGGAGACGCCTACTGCGCGTACAGCATCTACTCGCTCCTCTCCTCAGTATCGCAGGGGTGTCTGTTTGACGAGTTCCAGCGCGCGCTTTACGAGACCGATGATCTTACTGTGGAGAAGGCCAATGCGCTCTTCCTCTCCATCGCCGAAGACTACGGCCTTACCCCCGCCAATAACGGGATTACGGCGTACAGCTGGATCAGCGTCGGGCACAACTTCTCCGATCCGTTTTATTACATCAGCTATGCGACCTCGGCCCTCTCCGCGCTGGAACTGCTCGGGCGCTCCGCGGATGATTTTAACGCGGCGGCGGACGACTACCTCGCGCTGACCGCTATGAGCACCATCGGCAGCTATAAGGCGGTCACGAAGGCGGCGGGCCTGTCCGATATCTTCCAGAGCGGATCGGTGCAGAAGATCGCGGCGGATGTGAGCGACTATCTGGACAGCGAGGTCTACGATCTGGCCGCGTTCTCCGACCTGAGTGGGCACTGGTCGGAGGATGCAGCAAAGCTCTGCGCCGCGTGCGGTATGTTCCAAGGGGACAACAACGGCAATTTCCTGCCGGACAGTGACGTGACCCGCGGCGCGTTTGTCACCGTCCTTTGGCGCCTTCTGGGTGAGGGGAGCGGGAGAACAGCCAACTTCACCGACGTCCAAAGCGGAGACTGGTACAGCGGCGCGGTGAACTGGGCATATGCCTACGGCATTGCAGACGGCACCTCCGACAGTGAATTTACCCCGAACGGCTCCCTGACGCGCGAGCAGCTGGCTGTCATGCTCTACCGCATGCTCGATGAGCCGACGGTGAAAAACAGTAATATCCTCAATAGCTACAGCGATGTGGGCGAAGTCTCCAGCTGGGCAAAGGACGCCATGGCGTGGTCGGTGGAAAACGGGCTGATCACCGGAAAAAACGGGAATCTACTTGCGCCCGGCGGTACGGCGACCCGGGCGGAGACGGCGACCATTATGGCGCGACTGATTGCTTGATCGCACTTGACAGAGCTGTGAAAATGTAGTATAGTAGCGTGGTAAAGTGGTAAAGTGGTAAAGTGTAAATTGGAGGGGTGCAAGCATGAATTACGTCATTGATACGCCCGAAGGGACGCGGGATCGGCTGTTTTCCGAGTGCCGCGACAGGAGAGCGGTGCAAGATGCCTTGACAAGACTCTTTGCCGCCCGTGGGTACGACGAGATATGTACGCCGGAAATGGAATATTACGACCTCTTTGTCCAGTCGGGGAACCCCATTCCGCAGGAATCCATGCTCAAGATCATCGACCGCTCCGGCAGGATCATGGTCATGCGCCCAGACTGCACCACCCCCATTGCCCGGGTCGCGGCGACAAAGCTGAGGGATGCCCCGCTTCCGCAGCGGCTCTATTATAACGAGACGGTGTTCCGCTCCGGCGTGGCCCACCGCGGCGGCAGCAGCGAAATTGCCCAGTGTGGCGTGGAGCTGCTCGGCGCAGGGGATATGGAGGCCGATGTGGAGGTCATCGCCCTTGCGGCGGAGGCGTTGCGCGCGACCACGAAGCACGGCTTCCATATTGAACTGGGGCACGCCGGGCTTTTCCGCGACATGGCGGCGCAGCTCGATATGCCACAGGCGGACGTGGAGCGGATGCGCGGCCTCATTGAGGGGAAGAGCTACGCGGCGCTTGGCGACCTGCTCGCGCCGTATGGCGGGCATCCCGCCGCACGGTTCCTCTCCCGCCTTTCTGGCCTGTTCGGTGGGCAGGCGGTGCTGGAAGAGGCGGAGGCGCTCGTAGGCGTGCGGGAGGAGCTGCGCTACCTCAAAACGCTCTATGAGAAGCTCTCCGCGCTGGGCTACGGGTCGGAGATCGGCTTTGATCTGGGGCTGGTGCATCAGATCGAATACTACACCGGCGTGATCTTTCGCGGGTACACTACGGGCGCGGGTGCCCCGGTGGTATCCGGCGGGAGGTATGACAATCTGCTTGGCGCGTTTGGGCGCTCCGCCCCGGCCATCGGCTTTGCCGTGGATGTGGACGCGGTGGCGGGCTGCCGCCCGCTTGAGGCGGGGGATGACAGACTGCGCATCGCCCTGACCAAGGGCAGGCTGCAGGAGCAGACGGTGGAGCTGTTTGAGCGCGTCGGGCTGGACTGCACGCCGGTGCGGAAACCCGGGCGGCGGCTGGTGCATCCACTGCCCAACTACCCGCTTGACGCGGTACTCGCCAAGGCCCCCGACGTCATTACCTATGTGGAGCACGGGGTGTGCGACCTGGGTGTGGTGGGCAAGGACACCATTTTGGAGCACGGCAGCCCTTTTTATGAGGTGCTTGACCTCGGTTTTGGCCGCTGCCGCTTTGCCCTGGCGGTACAGGAGGGCACAGACTTTTACGGTACCTATCAGACCCGGCGTATCGCCACCAAATACCCCAACGTGGCGCGCCGCTTCTTTAAGGAGAAGGGCATGGATGTGGAGATCATCCGAATCGAAGGTTCGGTAGAGCTCGCCCCCCTGCTCGGCCTCGCGGACGGGATCGTCGACATCGTGGAGACGGGCGCGACCCTGCGGGCAAACGGGCTCGTTCCCATTGAGGATGTTGCCCCCGTTTCGGCGCGGCTCGTGGTGAATACGGCGTCCATGAAGCTAAAGCGGGCGCAGATCACCGACCTGATAGAAAAATGCAAGCGTGGATTGGAGCTGATCAGCGGATGATAGCAATTATAACGGCGGATGGAACGGCGGAACAGAAGGTCATCGCCGAGATGCGCGCGCGCGCGGGCGCGGCGGGTGCGGAGGTCGACAAGGCAGTCGCCGAGATCATGCATGCGGTGCAGGAGCGGGGTTTTGACGCGGTGCGGGAATACTCCCTGCGCTTCGACGGTGCCGAACCGCGTGAGATTGGCAGGGGGGAGCTGGAGGACGCCTATGCCGCCTGCCCAACGGAGCTGACTGCCGCCATGGAGCGCGCGGCGGCGAATATTCGGGACTATAACGAGCGGCTACTCACAAAGAGTGCCCTCTGGACCTCGCCCGACGGAGGGACGGTGGGGCGCGTGGTGCGCGGCCTCACGCGGGTGGGCATCTATGTCCCCGGCGGGACGGCGGCCTATCCCTCGTCGGTGCTGATGAACGCGGTGCCTGCAAAGGTGGCGGGGGTGGAGGAGCTTGTCATGGTCACCCCGCCGACGGAAAACCTAAACCATGCGGTGCTGGCCGCAGCCAAAATCGCGGGTGTGGATCGGGTGATCGCCGTGGGCGGCGCGCAGGCCGTGGCGGCGCTCACCTATGGCGCGGACTGGATTCCCCGGGTCGATAAGCTCGTCGGACCGGGCAACGCCTACGTCGCCGCCGCAAAGCGCATGGCTTACGGGCAGTTGGATATCGACATGGTGGCGGGTCCCTCCGAGGTACTGGTGATCGCCGACGATACGGCGCGGGCGCGGTATGTCGCGGCGGATCTCCTGAGTCAGGCCGAGCATGACAGGCTGGCCTCGGCGATTCTCCTGACCACCAGCGCGTCTATGGCGCGGTCAGTGGACGGAGAGCTCGCGCGCCAGACCGCCGCACTCAGCCGCGCGGAGACCATTGAGACCTCCCTGCGGGATTACGGCTGCATCATCGTCTGCCGGGATCTGGTCGAGGCCGTGTCCCTTGCAAACGAGATTGCGCCGGAGCATCTGGAGCTCATGACCGAAAACCCGCGCGCCCTTCTGCCGCAGATCCGCAATGCGGGCGCGGTCTTCCTTGGCGCGTATTCCCCAGAACCGCTCGGCGACTATATGGCGGGGCCGGATCACGTGCTGCCGACCTCCGGTACGGCGCGGTTTTTTTCCCCGCTCTCTGTGGAGAGCTTTCTCAAGTCTATGAGTGTCATTGAATACGGAAAAGAGCATCTCACGCAGGTGCAGCGGCAGATCATCTGCATGGCGGAGTCGGAAAAGCTCACGGCGCATGCAAATGCCGTGCGTGTCCGCTTTGAGCAGCAATAACAGGAGGTAAAACGATGGGCAGAACATCCAGCGTCTCCCGAAAGACACGGGAGACAAGCATTCAGGCCGATCTTTCGCTCGACGGGGGCGAGGTGCTGATTGACACGGGCATCGCCTTTTTCGACCATATGGTGACGGCGTTTGCCTTTTACGCAAGGATTGGGCTATCGGTCACGGCACATGGCGATCTGGAGGTGGACGGGCACCACACGGTGGAGGACGTCGGACTCACACTCGGACAGGCTGTGCGCGAGGCTTTGGGAGACAAGACCGGCATTCGGCGCTTCGGCGCGGCGTGCATCCCCATGGACGAGGCCCTCTGCCGCACGGTGCTCGACTTCTCCGGCAGGCCGTTTCTCGTCTTTGACGCGGAGATGCCGCAGGCGCAGATCGGCGGTTACGACGCGTGCCTCACCGAGGAGTTTATGCGCGCGTTTGCAAATGCCGCCGGGGTTACGCTGCACCAGAAGATGTTATATGGGAAAAACGCCCACCACATCACTGAGGCCCTCTATAAATCCCTCGGCGTTGCGGTGCGGGAAGCTGTCGCGGTGGAGGGCACCGGCGTCACCTCCACCAAGGGTGTGTTGTGACGGAAAGGAGCGGGCGATGGGATACACTGCGGTAATCGACTACGGCGTCGGCAACCTCAAGAGCGTCACAAATGCCATGGGGTTTCTGGGATTAAAAACCCTGATCACATGCGATCAAAATGAGATCGCCCGCGCCGACGCGATTTTGCTGCCCGGCGTGGGTGCCTTTCCCGACGCGGCGGAGAAGCTCTTTGGGCTGGGGCTGGATCACATATTGCGTGAGGAGGCAGAGCAAAAGCCCATTTTGGGCATCTGCCTCGGCATGCAGCTGCTCTTTGACGAGAGCGACGAGGTGCGACCCTGTAAGGGCCTCGGCCTTGTACCCGGCAAAGTGTCGCGCATCGAAACCGAACGCAAGCTCCCGCACATCGGCTGGAACAGCCTGACGCTGCAAAACGACGCCCCCATTTTTGCGCATCTTCCGCAGGAAAGCTATGTCTATTTCGTCCACGCCTACTGCGGCTATGCCGCGCGCGAGACCGACGTGATTGCCCGCACCGAATACGGCACGTCTGTTGTGGCGGCGGTGCGGCACGGCAATGTGTACGGCTGCCAGTTCCATCCCGAAAAGAGCGGGGATGTGGGACTGCAAATCTTGAAGGATTTTGGAGCGTTGAACCGATGATTGTTTTACCTGCCATTGACTTAAAGGACCGCAAGGTCGTGCGCCTCTATAAAGGAGATTTTGCAACCGTACATCAGGTGGCGGACGATCCCATGGAGACGGCGCGCGCTTTTGCACAGGCCGGCGCGCGCTGGATGCACATGGTGGATCTCGACGGCGCGAAGAGCGGCGCGCGTCTGAATAGCGACGTGGTGCGCGCTGTCGCTGAGGACGCGGGGCTGCGCATCGAGCTCGGCGGCGGCATGCGCACGATGGAAGACCTGCGTGCCGCCGACGGCATAGGGGTGCAGCGCATGGTGGTCGGCTCCGCGGCAGTCACCGACCCGGCCTTTGTGCGCGAGGCGGTCTCAGTCTACGGCGCGCGCATTGCCGTCGGGATTGATACGCTGGGCGGCATCGTGAAAACCGCCGGATGGGTGGAGAGCTCAGGCCTCCCATACCTCGATTTTGCCCGCAGTATGGAGGAAATCGGGGTCAAGGTGATTGTTTTCACCGACATTGCGACCGACGGCGCGCTGAGCGGGCCGTCCTACGACCGGCTGTGTGCGCTGCAGGCGGCGGTCAGCTGTGATATTGTCGCATCGGGCGGCGTGACCACGCTGGACGATATTAAGCGGCTGCGGGATATGGGGCTTTACGGCGCCATCATCGGCAAGGCGTACTATGCGGGTACCATTGACCTCGCGGCGGCTGTGAAGGAGGCGGGTGTACAATGCTAGCAAAGAGAATTATCCCCTGTCTCGACGTGCGGGACGGACGGGTGGTCAAGGGGGTCAATTTCGTCAATATCAGGGACGCGGGCGACCCCGTAGCGCTTGCAAAATACTACTCCGATCAGGGCGCGGATGAGATCGTCTTTCTGGATATCACCGCCACGAGTGACGCGCGCGACACCGTTGTTGATGTGGTGGAGCGCACGGCGGAGCAGGTGTTTGTCCCCCTTACGGTGGGCGGCGGCATACGCACGCTGGAGGACTTTCAGCTCCTGCTGCGCGCGGGGGCGGATAAAATATCCGTAAACTCCGCCGCGGTGGCCGAGCCCACGCTCATTGCTCGCGCGGCGGAGCGGTTCGGCTCCCAGTGCGTTGTGCTGGCGATTGACGCGCGGCAGCGGGACGAAGGAACCTACGAGGTCGTGGTCGCGGGCGGGCGGAAGCCAACCGGCCTGGACGCGGTGGCATGGGCCAAGCAGGGCGAGGCGCTGGGCGCGGGCGAAATTCTGCTTACCTCCATGGACGCCGACGGCACCAAGGCGGGTTTTGACCTTGCCATGACACGCGCAGTCACTGCCGCCGTGCATATTCCGGTGATCGCCTCGGGCGGCTGCGGAAGCCTCGCGCACTTTGCCGACGTATTCGAGCAGGCCGACGCCGATGCGGCCCTAGCCGCGTCCCTGTTTCACTTTGGGGAGTTGACTGTCCCGCAGGTCAAGGAATATCTGCACACCCGTGGCATTCCCGTGAGACCGGCGGCTGCGGGGGTGTAACGAACCGACACCTCTTACTTTTTGGGGTTCCCCGTACCCATTGTGGGACGCACATGCATAGCGTCCGCCGGACAATCAGCCGCATAAAAAATCAGCAACCAGGCAAGTATGCCGGCTGCTGATTTTTTTATGCATTGCGCAATGCTGCCGTTCGTTGCATAAAGTTTTTGGTTTGTTTATAAATTGTTTTGAAATTCTCATAGATAAGTTGAGGGTTTGCCAATAGAATGGGAACCGAACAAAAAGCAGCTTTTGCTCTAGGAAAGGATGCTGGTATTATGCCAAAACTTGCATTTAAGAAGAAAAACGTATCCTCAGAGCCGTCGGACACGCCGACGGAGAACACGAAGAAAAAGCAGCGGAAGGGCCCATGGAAAAAACGCGTGATCGCCATTGTTGTTGTCTGTGCGATTGTGGTTGGCGTCGGCGTGTATTTTATCAATGGGAGACAGACTTCCGTATCCGCCGCAGATACTACTTACACAACAGTCAATGTGGAGCGTCGCGACATCACCGCTGAGATCACGGGCAGCGGCACGCTGGAGGCGGCAAACTCCTACTCCGTGTCCACACTGCTCGAGGGCACCATTCTAAGCGCCAATTTTGAAGAGGGCGATACTGTGGAGGAGGGCACAGTGCTCTATACCATCGACTCGTCCGACGCATCAAGCTCTCTGGAAAAGTCACAGATCAGTTTGACACAGGCGCAGCGCAGTTATAACAGTAAGTTAGAGGATCGGGATGACCTGAATCTCAAATCCGACATCGCGGGGCGTGTGCTTACGATGGATTTGGAGGTCGGCGACGATATCACGGCCGGGCAGACCATTGCCACTGTGCAGGATTCCGAAACGATGACACTGACCGTCCCGTTCCCCGCGGATGACGCCGCCGGTTTCTACATCGGGCAGACGGCCACGGTTACGCTGGACGGTTCCTTTGAGACACTCTCCGGCACGGTGAGTGAAATCGGGGTCAGCAATACGGTGCTGAGCGGAAACGTGATTGTACGCGATATTACCATTGACGTGAGCAATCCGGGCGGACTCTCCACCACACAGTCGGCCACCGGCGAAATCAATGGTGTCGGCAGCGCGTCAAGCGCCACCTTTGTCTATAACGAGGAGGGGACGATCACCGCGAAAACAGGGGGTACCATTGCAAGAATTAATATAGACAAGGGCGACTGGGTAACAAAAAACCAGATCGTAGTGGTACTGTCCAGCGATACCCTCGACGACGAGATCCAAAGTGCGTCGGAGTCCGTGCGCAATGCCGAGCTATCGCTCGAAAGCCAGACCGACCAGCTCGACGACTATACTATCACCTCTCCCATCGCGGGCACCATCATTGATAAGAATTACAAAGCCGGCGAGACGACCGAGTCCAATCAGGTGCTCTGTACGATTTACGACCTCACCTATCTCGAAATGACGCTCAGTGTGGACGAACTGGACGTGTCCAATATTGCGGTAGGGCAGGACGTCTCCATCACGGCGGAGGCGGTGGAAAACGCGACCTATTCCGGTGTTGTCACCAAGGTGAGCGTGGCCGGCACCACCTCCAACGGCGTCACGACCTATCCCGTCACCATACGCATTGACGAGACGGAAGGGCTTTTGCCCGGTATGAATGTGGATGCGAGTATCGTGCTGGAGAGCGCGAGCGACGTCCTCGCCATTCCGTCCGCCGCCCTCATGCGCGGCAATACCGTCCTCGTGACAGCCAACTCTCCGAGCGCGGCCAACGGCGTTTCGATGCAGGCAAACGCGGGGGTGCGCACAGGCGGCACGGCAACCACGGAGGAGGCGGCGGCCGGAGGGCGCGGCAACCAGAGCGTTACGACAGAGGAATCGGCATCTACCGATGAAAGCGCGGTACTGCCGACCGGTGATCTGCCGACTGGCGACCAGCAGGCGGGCAGCGCCACATCCGGCACGCAGGCGACACAATACGTCACCGTGCAGGTGGAAGTGGGCACCAGTGACGATGAATATACCGAAATCATCAGCGGCCTGCAGGAAGGCGATGTTGTCGCCTACATCCCCACGACGTCTTCCGGTAGTACTACAGATACGTTCATGATGGGCGGCGGCATGCAAATGGGCGGCGGTAACATGGGCGGCGGTAACATGGGCGGCGGTAACATGGGCGGCG
>JAJQEJ010000032.1 GCA_021201735.1 Oscillospiraceae bacterium
CACGAATGTACTGGCGGGCACCCATACGCTCAACAGTGCGACGATCCCGACTCACACGCAGGATAACGGTGTGGATGTCGTATTCATCGGCTGGAGCGAGACACAGCAGAGCACAATCTACAGCCTAACGGATACTCTTCCCGCACTGGTCACCAGCATCACGGTCAGTGGCAACGCAATCGTCTACGCGGTGTGGGGTTATGACAGCGACGGCAACGGCATAGCGGACGTCATGGAATCAAAGATTACCGTGACCTACGACGCCAACGCGGGCACCCTGACCGGCCCAGCCTCGGAAATCGTGCTTGCGGGCATCCTCCACACGCTGAGCACCAGCGCGCCGACGCATGCGCAGGTCAACAGCACGGATGTGGTGTTCATCGGCTGGACAGCAACCCTGGACAACACAATCTACAGTGTGTCGGATACCGCACCGACCACGATTGCCAACATCACGTCCAGCACGGACACGACGGTCTACGCGGTGTGGGGTTATGACAGCGACGGCAACGGCATAGCGGACGTCATGGAATCAAAGATTACCGTGACCTACGACGCCAACGCGGGCACCCTGACCGGCCCAGCCTCGGAAATCGTGCTTGCGGGCATCCTCCACACGCTGAGCACCAGCGCGCCGACGCATGCGCAGGTCAACAGCACGGATGTGGTGTTCATCGGCTGGACAGCAACCCTGGACAACACAATCTACAGTGTGTCGGATACCGCACCGACCACGATTGCCAACATCACGTCCAGCACGGACACGACGGTCTATGCCGTGTGGGGCTATGACAGCAACGGCAACGGCATACCGGATGTCATGGAAACAAAGTATACCGTAGACTACGACACCAACGGCGGCAACGCGAATGGGCCTGCACAGGATACCAATGTACTGGACGGCACCCATACGCTCAGCAGTGTCGTTCCCACTTACAACTACGGTAGCGGCACGGCAGTGCTGTTCGTAGGCTGGAGCACGACGCAGGACAGCACAATCTACGGCACAACGGGTACACTGCCTGCCCTCGTCACCAGCATCACGATCAACGGCAGCAGCGCCACTGTCTACGCTGTGTGGGGCTACGACACCAACAACAACGGCATCCCGGATATAACCGAACCAAAGTATACCGTGGACTATAACACCAACGGCGGCAGCGCCGGGCCCGCACAAGACACCGACGTGCTGGACGGCAGCCACACACTGAGCAGCACGTTACCCACGCACAGCGATATCGGCAACCTGAGGGTAGCGTTCATCGGCTGGAGCGAAACGCTGGATACCACAATCTACAGCGCTGGGGATACTGTAACTACAACCCTCGTCACCAGCATCACAATCAGCGGCAGCAACGCCACAGTCTATGCCGTTTGGGGATATGATACCAATGGCAACGGAATACCGGATGTAAACGATCCACAGTATACTGTAGACTATGACACGAACGGCGGCAACAATGACGGACCTGCACAGGACGCGAACGTGATAGATGGCACCCATACGCTCAACAGTACAACGATCCCGACCCATGCGCAGGACAACGGCGTGGATGTCGTGTTCCTGGGCTGGACAACCGTCGCGGACAGCTATATCTACAGTGCAAACGAAACCGCTCCGGCTACCGTCACCAGCGTTACGATTAACGGCGGGAACACGACGGTATATGCGGTATGGGGGTATGATGTAAACGGCGATGGCATTCCGGACGTGCTGGAGTACTCCCTCACAATGCAGGCCGGAATCGGCGGCAGTGTGGATAGCACGGTAGATGGGCTTTACACACAGGGCGCTGTCATAACGATTACAGCCACAAAAAACAGCAACTATACATTCAGCGGTTGGACAAGCAGTAACGGCGGCACCTTTGCCGACGCAACAGCGGCCACCACAACCTTTACCATGCCGGCCGGTGACGTAACGATCACCGCGAGCTTTACTTCCAATGGCAGCAGCGGCGGCGGTGGAAGCAGCACCACCACCTACACAGTTTCCTACAGCGCGAACGGAGGTACCGGGGGTATTAAGGATTCCAGCTTAAAAAAGAGCAGTACATACACGGTACGTACAGATTCCGCTGCGGAAGTGGCCAATGACGGGTATACATTTACTGGCTGGAACACGCAGGCGGACGGAAGTGGAACGAGTTACCTGGCAGACGAAACCTTTACAGTTGCTGCTAACGTGACACTTTACGCGCAGTGGGAAGCGGACACTATCATTGCCGATGTGGATACGCCTACTACAGAATGGGGAGAAAGCCTGCTCAATACCGAGGAGCATATTGCCTATCTCACCGGATATGCAGATGGTACTGTGCGGCCGGACAATGCCATCACGCGCGCGGAGGCAGCAACGGTATTTTATAGGCTGCTTGTAACACAGGGAACGGCCTCCGGTGGGCAATTCAGTGATGTATCTTCTGGTGCGTGGTATGCACAGGCAGTGAACTATCTGGCGTCTATTGGAATCCTCGAAGGGTATTCCGACGGCACCTTCCGGCCCACTGCGACGATTACCAGAGCAGAATTTGCTACTATGGCGGCAAGGTTTGACGATCTATCGGATGCAACCGGCAATGTGTTTAGCGATGTATCCGGCAGCCATTGGGCGGTCAGCTATATCAATTCGGCCTATACCAAAGGCTGGGTCAGTGGATATGCAGACGGAACATTCCGCCCGGAAAACGGCATCACCCGCGCAGAAGTGGTATCCATTGTTAACTCAATGCTCAATCGTGCAGCGGACCAAGATGCACTGGGGTCGGTGGAAAATCCGTATAGCGATATTTCAAGTGGACACTGGGCATATGCGGACATCATGGAAGCCTCTGCCGAACATGAGTACACGAGAGATGACAGCGGCAACGAAATCTGGCAATTCTAATTGAATGTCGCTTATCCTGCAACAAAAGCGGGGCCTCGGCACAATGCCTTGGTCCCGCTTTTGGACTGTTATATAATAATGCTATCATTCTGCGCGCCGGTCTGTGCCAGGGTGGGTTTATACCTGATAGAAGATTTCCAGAATCTGCTGGTAAACCGCATCCGGAACCGCAGATGCTGTTCGTACTGTGCCGCTGGTGCACCGGAGCAATCCAAATCCGAACCTTTTATATCCTCGAAAGTTATGGTCTTTGTGCCGTCTTTGTAGTTGAACGTGATGATGATTTTATCGTCATACAGGTAAATTGCATTGATGAATGTATCAATTAGCATCTTCCTGTGCGCCTGTTGCCGAACATCCAGCTTGCGGAAGCGGTGGAGCCAGAATGTCACGAACTCCGCATCCACCTTCGGGCGAACAAGATTTTCGCTGGCAATCTTGATTTCCAAATCCTCTTTGTTGGCTTCCAGTTCTTCAAGTCTGCTTTTGGTGGAGGGGGTAAGGATTCCCTGCTGAATGGCGTTGAGTAGATTTTGTATGCCAGTATTGGCCTCCTGTAACTGCTGTTCGTACAACGGGAGGCTGGTGCTTTCCCGTTCTTGCAAATCCATCACCATTGAAACAATCGCTTCAATTGCCTTATCGTCCATGACGATTTTCATTGTTTCATCAATGACCAAATTCTCAATCCAATTCTTTTTAACGGGCTTCTTTTTACAGGTCTTTTTCTTCTTTGCATTGACACATTTGTAATAATGATGGACTTTCATCGTGCGGCTGGTGCCACTTTCGCCGCAGAGGTATGCGCCGCAATGACCGCAAAAGAGCTTGGTAGTGAGCAGATAATCATCCTCTGCCTTATGACGGGCAGGGGCTTTCTTGTTTTTCGCCATCTTTTGTTGTACCCGATCAAACAAATCCTGCGGCACTATGGCGGGGATGCCATCGGGGATAATTACATCACGATAACGAAACTCGCCTATGTAGCGGCGATTCCGGAGCAGCTGTTTGCGTTAAACTTTCGGATTAGCCTAAGAATCTAGCAACCATAGGGCTTTGCGCCGTTCTCAGACTCTTTATTAGCCAGCGTAAAAACCCACATTTTCAACCGAAATCACCTTTTGGCCGCACATTTGCCTCCGTCAACCGCTTTTGGTACAATAATGGCAAGAGGAGGCGATTGCCATGAAAAAGATGTACCTAGCCATGACCCACGACGAGTGGAGGATCGTTATTGCCAGCCTGAACGCTCACCGCAATATGCGCATTGCCGAGGGACGGAACATAGATTTTGCCGATGAAGTCCTATTCAAAGTCATGACAGCCCCCGTCAGGAAAGTCAGAATTTCATAACGGAATAAAACATATTCGCAGGAAGCCTATTATTTTTGACCTATTCAAAAATAATAGGCTTTTTTGCGTTCAAGGGCTTTGCTCTATTACATAGCCGCCTTTGTTATTACGACAGAGGCGGCTAAATTTATGAGGAAAGGAGCAGCGCCAATGACGAATTGCAAAGTGACCTGTATTTGCCACGAAAAGGGCGGCACGGGCAAGACCACGACCTCCGTAAGCCTCGGCATCGGACTGGCACGGCAGGGTAAAAAGGTCTTGCTGATTGACGCAGACCCGCAGGGAGACTTGTCTAAATGCCTCGGCATCGCAAATCCGCAGGAGCTTACGGACACGCTCGCCACAGCCATGAACGGCATCATTTCCGAAGCGCCTATTGACCCTAAAAGCGTCATTCTGCGCCACAACGAGGGCGTGGACTTTATACCGGCTAACGCCTCCCTTGCGGCAACTGAGGTTACTCTGGTCAACGCAATGAACAGAGAGTATGTCTTGCAGGAATTTTTATCTGCGGTCAAGTGCGATTATCAGCACATTATCATTGACTGCCGCCCGTCGCTGGGCTTAACGGTAGTCAACGCCCTGACCGCCGCCGACAGCGTTATCATACCCGTGCAGGCGCACACGCTTGCCGCCGATGACATGGACGGTCTGTTTAAGACCGTGGGACGAATTAAGCAGCGCCCAAATCCGAGCCTGAAAATCGACGGCATTGTGATGACGATGGTGGACGGACGCACAAATCTCGCAAGACAGACTATCCGCGATGTGCGCAGCCGCTACGGCAGAGTGGTTCATGTTTTTGCCACGGAAATTCCCTACGCCGTCCGCGCCGCCGAGGTTCCCGGCAAGGGACAGAGCATTTACCAGTACGACCCCAACGGCAAAGTGGCAAAAGCGTATGCAGAACTGACGAGGGAGGTGCTCGGCATTGGAAGCCGCGAGAAGGAAGCCCGAAATTCAGACGCTAGATGATCTGTTCGGCATCACTCCCGCCCCGGCAGTTGCTGTGCCGGACGGCACGGAGTTTCAGGAAAGCGTGGTATCTATGCCGCTTTCGGTAATCCGGGATTTCAAGGAGCATCCCTACCGTGTCCAAAGCGACAGCATCACGCAGGACATTGTTCAGGACATCGGAAAGACCGGACGCATTGAAACGCCTGCCATTGTCCGTCCTGTTTCTGATGGCTATGAGATGATTTCAGGACACCGGCGAAAGCTGGCGTGTTCCCTTGCGGGACTGGAAACAATGCCGGTTATTGTTCGCAGCATGACGGATGATGAGGCAGTTATCGCAATGGTAAGCGCGAACCGACAGCGTGAGCAGGTGCTTCCAAGTGAAAAAGCATTTGCTTATAAGATGTGGATGGAAGCATTAAATCGGCAGGGACAGCGGACAGATTTAACTTTATCTCCACTGGATACAAAGTTAGATTCAGGCGAACTAATCGCACGAGAAATAGGCGAAAGCCGTCCACAAATCTTCCGTTATATCCGCCTGACGGAATTGATTCCACAGATATTAGAGTTTGTGGACAATGCCGTGCTGGATGACAAAACCAAGCCGCAGATGGCTTTTCGCCCCGCTGTGGAGCTGTCCTATCTCACACAGGAACAGCAGAGAGATTTGCTGGAAACGATTGAGAGCGAGGACAGAACGCCGTCTCTGGCGCAAGCGCAGCTCATGAAGGAACTCAGCGGCAAGGGCGAGCTGGATATAGACAGAATCTTCGGTATCATGCGTGAAGAAAAACCCAACCAGAAGGAGCAATTTAAAATCCCGCAGGAGCGCATCAGCCACTTCTTTCAGCCCGGAACGACAAAAAAGCAAATTGAGGACACCATCATTAAGGCGCTGGAGTATTACAGATACCGCAGCCGTGACCGTGAGCATGACCGAGAGCGCGATGACGTACGTTGACACCCCTACCGCAAGGCGGGGATTTTTCATGTCAAAAAACCAGAACGATGGAGGAAATTATTTTATGAAAACAAAGACAAGCCGATTGCTTGCCATGCTGTTGGCAGTCATAATGGTCATGGGATTATTCCCTACCACCGCACTTGCTTTGGAGCAGGGTGACGCAAACAGCCTTACCGAGAAGTATATCAATGAAGCCGACGGGCGCGAAATCGCCGCAGCGCAGACCAGTAAAACAACGGAGGTAAAAGACCCGCAAACCATTGTGGGCTATGAATATGAATCCTTTTCGGTTGTGACTGAAAACATTTATGCAAAAGAGGATTTGACGTATATTCAGGGCTACCCGGACAAGACCGTCCGTGGGGAGCGCTATCTTTCCCGTGCGGAGGCGGCGACTATTTTCTACCGCCTGTATGACGGATACTATCCGACCTTGCAGCGTCAAATGACCTCCACAACATTTTCGGATGTTTCCACCGGCGCATGGTACTACACCGAGGTTGAGCTTGCCTACAATGTCGGCATCATCAATGGATATGAGGATGGAACTTTTAAGCCCGATGACCCCATCACCCGTGCCGAGTTTGCCATGATTGCAGCTCTTTTTGCGGAGCTTTCCCGGTCTGAACAGACCATGTTCAACGATGTGACAAGCGACCACTGGGCATTTCAGCTAATCAATGCCGCCGCTATCGCAGGCTGGGTGCAGGGCTACGGCGACGGAACCTACCGCCCGGAGGAAACCATCAGCCGCAGTGAAGCCGTGACTCTCATTAACCGCATGAGAAATCGCATTATTACAGCGGAGGAGCTGAACGAGCTGGGTGTCCAGAATCCCTACACCGACCTTGTGGAAACCTATTGGGCATATGGGGATTTGCTTGAAGCCACAATCAAACACGCCGCTTCCGACTGGCACGACCTGACCTATAACGACGGTAATTTGAATATTATCATCGAGAGATATGTTGACGCAGACGGAAACGAGATTGCCGGGGCGACCACCTCGCAGGGCGCGGAAAACTATGCCGCCCGTCAGTTTGACAGGCACTATTATCTTGGGTATATCACCGAAATCACCTGCGTTTACAGTGACGGCGCAGCCCGCATGACAGGCACAAAAACCGCAGACAAATCCACCGCCAGTGTGGGCGATACGCTGACCTACACCATCACCGCAGGCAATGCGAAAGCGGCTACCGCCACCCTCGAAAACGTAGTAATGACAGATGTTATCCCGGATTATCTGACCTTTGTATACGGCAGTGTGCAGGTGGACGGTGTGAGCGCAAAATATTCGTATAACACTGAAACAAAGCAGCTTACCGTCGAGCTTGGTGACATCGCTCCCGGCGAGAGTAAGACCGTCACCTTTGCGGCGGTAATCAATAAGTCTGCTTACGGTGCGGAGTTTAAGAATGTAGCTGTGCTTTCAGCAGATAACAGCAGCGATAAGAGCGTGACCGACGAGGGCGTGACCGTTGATGACGGCACGGCTAAAATGTCCGCCGCGAAATCCGCAAGCAAATCCACCGCCAGTGTGGGCGACAGCCTGACCTACACCATCACTGCTTCCAATGCGGAAACGGCAACCGCCAGCCTTGAAAATGTAGTAATGAGCGATACTATTTCCGACTATCTGACCTTCACCCACGGCAGCGTACAGGTGGACGGCAAGACCGCAAAATATTCCTATGACAGCGGGGGCAAGCGCCTAACCGTTGAACTTGGGGACATCGCCGCAGGACAGACAGTGACCGTCACCTTTGAGGCTGTTATCAATTCCACCGCCTACGGAAAGTCCTTTCATAATGTAGCCGTACTCTCGGCGGATAACGCCGCAGATGAAACGGTCATAGATGAGGGCGTGACGGTAGAAAAAGGCACAGCGGGCATGAGCGCCGCAAAGTCCGTCAGCCAGTCCACAGCTAAAGTTGGCGACACCCTGACCTACACCATCACAGCGACGAATAAGGAAACCGCCACGGCGAATCTCGAAAATGTCGTGATGACTGACGTTCTCAGCGAATATGTGACCTTCGCCTACGGCAGCGTTCAGGTGGACGGATATTTCGCAAAGTATTCTTACGACAATGAGAGCCGACAGCTTTCCGTTGAGCTTGGAGATATTGCGGCTGGGCAGACCAAAACCATCACGTTTTCCTGCGTCGTGAACTCTACCGCCTACGGCAAGGAGTTTACAAACACCGCTGTTCTCTCAGCCGACAACGACGATGACAAGACCGTCACCGACAAGGGCGTTACCGTGGACGATGGCACCGCCGAGGGCAGCGTCGGCGCAAAAACCGTATCTTCCCCGACAGCCAGCGTTGGCGATACCCTGACCTATACTATTACGCTCCGCAACGCTTCCACAGCAACGGCGGCATGGACAGGGATTGAAATCACAGACGTAATCCCCAAATACCTTTCCTTTGTCTCCGGCAGCGTTGAGGAGGACGGACGCGCATCGACTAACTTTTCCTACAATGCAAATACCGGAACACTAACACTTTATGCCGACAGCATCGGTGCTGGCGAAACCAAAACCTTCACTTTCAAGGTGACAGTTCAGGACGGCGCACAGGGAATGTACCTTGTTAATACCGCCGTTGTTTCCAGTGATGACCGCGAGGATATTCAACTCCCCGACACAGGTGTACAAGTTGACAGCGGAGATATTGCGCCCTATATGACTAAGACCGCCAGTGTTTCCGAAGCCTATGCCGGAGACATTTTCAGCTATACTGTAACAGTCAAAAACGGCATTGACGCAACGGCGGCATGGCAGAATGTCGTGCTTACCGATGTGCTGCCTGACGGTGTGAAGCTTGTCAGCGGAAGCGTTACCCTGAACGGTCAGACCGTTGCCTACGGCATAGCGGGACAGGCGATTGAGGTCACAATAGGAACCCTTTCCGCAGGTGCGGAGGCCGTTGTGAGCTTTGAAGTCCGAGTCCTCGACAGCGCAATCGGCACTACCATTACGAATGTTGCGACAGCCGAGGGCGACAACGGCAAAAAGACTGCCACCGACAGCGGCGTGACCGTTCCTGCCCCAACAGATAATGATGCTGAGGACGATGAAAACAGCGTTACCGGCACAAAGACAGTTGACAAAACCATCGTAAACACAGGCGACAAGGTGACTTACACCATCACCGCCAAAAATAACACGGAGGAAACGTGGACAGGCGTACAGATTTATGATGTGCTGGACACCTCTATTCTGACACTGATTGACGATACCATTTATATCGACGGAATCCGCTATCTAAGCGGCTCCGGCAAGTGGAGTTTCACCGACAGGCAGCTTGTTATAAACCTCGGTGACATTGATGCCGGCAAGGAAGTGAAGGTGAGTTTCACCGTGCAGTTTAAGAACGACGCTGCAAATTCCAGTTATACCAACCATGCCACAATCAAGAGTACCAGCCACGACAGCGTGTATGTGAAAGCGCCGGAGGTTGTGATTATGGCTGGGGGCGGCAAAGAGTTTGACGCTTATACTGAAGTTCATTACAAGCTTTTCATTGGGTTCCCTGATGGCGAATGGAAGCCTTCAGAAAACATTAGCCTAAACAATATGTGTATTCTCGGCTACCGCCTGATGACAGACTATTATCGCAGTACACTCGGCAATGGAACTATTACAGTGCCGGATGGAATTACTGACCGGGAAGTACAGTTTTTTATCTCCCACGGAATTATTTCTGCATCCGAGTATTCCAATGGAACCGATGCAACTCAATCTCAGATTTATCGCATTTTGAACTATGCTATCGGCGCAGGGCTATCTTCAAATAGCAGCGCAGGAATGTCACGCACCAGTGTAGCAACCCTTATTTGTGAGCTTACAGGCAGAGACACTAACCCGAACACAAACGGTCTGTATGTCGCATACTTCCCCGATAAAGGCTCTTATGTAGGACTTATTGATGAAGTCAGCAACAGCCACGATTACACTCTCGACAGCAGCGGAAATGAAACTTGGATTTCGATTCTGAACGACTAGCATAACGAAACCCGCCTATGCGATTTTGCATAGGCGGGCATTACATAGGCGGCTAACTATATTAGATAGTCCATATAGTATAAGGTTCTCATGCTGAATAAATGGGCTATATATACGTTATTTCCCCTGACATAACAGGAAACAGCCCCTAAGTTTGCAGTTGAATCCAGCATAGCCTCTTTATGCCCGTTTGTTGAGTTATACCAACCCTCTATTACTGTCAGTGTCAGTGATAAAATGAACAAAAGTGGCAATTAAAAAATGTACAGAT
>JAJQEJ010000001.1 GCA_021201735.1 Oscillospiraceae bacterium
AACGGCTGCTTTCGCCTGATGAAAGCAGCCGTTCTTTGACAGGCTGAAGCACCGCCTGCCGTTTTTTCACGGCAGGCGGTGCTTCTTATTTGGTGGATTCATCCGCGAGGGTGAAGCGGTCATCGGTGACGGTCAGCGCGCCGGTGAGGCCGCTGGTGATATAGATGGTGTAATCCGTGGTGATAAAAATCCCCTCGCTGCCCTCCAGACCTTCCAAAAGCCGCATGCCGTCCTCCAGACCGAGGACGAAGCAGGCGGTGGAGAGCGCGTCGGCCTGGGTGGAGGATGGGTTCAGGATGGTGACGGAGAGCAGACCGCTCTCCGCGGGGTAGCCGGTTTTGGGGTCAATGATATGGTGGTAGGTCGTGCCGTCCTCCGTGAAGTAGCGCTGATAGCCGCCGGAGGTGACGACAGCGTAGTCCTGTACACGCAGCGCGCAGACGCTCTGCCCGCTCTCGCCCGCGAGGGGGACCGTCACGCCGATGCGCCACGGCTCACCGTTCGGACGGGTGCCGGCGGCGTAGATGTTCCCGCCGAAATCGAGCAGGGCGGAGGTGATGCCCCGCTCCCGCAGGCAGACGAGCGCCTGATCACAGGCGTAGCCCTTGGCGATGCCGCCCAGATCAAGGCGCATACCCGCCGTGGGCAGGAAAACGGCACCGTCCGCCAGAACTACCGCGCGGTAGTCCACAAGCGGGCGCTTCTCCTCAATTTCCGCGTCGGTGGGGCGCACGGCAAATTCCCCGTCCTGCTTCCACAGCTCCATCACCGCCCCGACGGTGGGGTCAAACGCGCCGCCGGAGTAGGAGGCGAAGTCGCAAGCCTCCTGAATGAGGGCATACAGGTCGTCCGAGACGGCGACGGGCGCAACGCCGCTGCTTGCGTTGACGGCGGCAAGCTCGCTGTCGGCGCTGCTCGCCGACATGCGCGTGTCGATATCGGACACGATATCAAAGACCGCGCGGTAATCCTCCGCGCTGATGGGTTCATAGGTGGATACCGTGATGACGGTGCCGAGGAGGTTCGCGCGGGTCTCGCTGCTGAGTTCCTCGCGCCCGCAGGCGGTCAGCAGAAGCGCCGCTGCGGCGCAGAGGGGGAAAACCCCTTGTAAAAATTTTTTCATATGACATCTCCGATTCTTGCGGCGGGGGTTCCCCCTCCACAAGAAGTACAGGCAACAATACATATATTAAACCCCAAAGTGACATACAGGTCAAGGAGGGATTGCATTTTTTCCTTATCTACCCGCCCGCCCCTTCTAATTTGCATACAAGTCTGGTATAATAACAACAATTCTTGTATACCGGGAGGTCATCGATGGATTCCATTTCATACCTAAAAGCGCGGCTACAGGAGAACTGCCCGCAGATAGACCTGCGCGCGGAGGAGCCGATGCGCCGCCATACATCCTTTCGGATCGGCGGCCCGGCGCGGCTGATGGCGCTGCCGAAAACGGCGGCGGAGGCGGCGGGGGTCCTGCGCGCGGCGGCGGAAGCCGGTGTGACTCCGTTTTTCATGGGCAACGGCAGTAACCTGCTCGTTTCAGATCAGGGTTACGACGGCTTTCTCATAAAAATGGCAGGCGGGATGGATGACGTCACGGTGCAGGGCGAAATGATGACGGCGGGGAGCGGGATTCTCCTCTCCCGGCTCGCGCGCGCGGCGCAAGTGGAAGGGCTGACCGGGCTGGAGTTTGCCCACGGCATTCCGGGCAGCCTCGGCGGCGGCATCACCATGAACGCGGGCGCGTACGGCGGGGAGTTGGGACAGGTGATCAAAACGGTCATCTGCCTCACGCGACAGGGCGACGCACTTACGCTGGACACGGAGGGGTGCCGGTTTGCCTACAGGGAGAGCGCCTTTTCCGGTGGCGATTATCTGATTTTGGGCGCGACACTGCGTTTGGAGCGCGGGGATCCCGACGCGATTGAGGCGCGGATGGCGGCGCTCGCACAGCGGCGGCGGGAGAAGCAGCCGCAGGACCTGCCGAGCGCGGGCAGCACCTTCAGGCGCCCGGAAGGGCAATTTGCAGCGGCGCTGATTGACCGGTGCGGCCTGAAGGGGCGCGCGGTCGGCGGGGCGCAGGTGTCGGAGAAGCACGCCGGGTTTATTGTGAACCGCGGCGGCGCGACCTGTGACGACGTGCTGCGGCTGATTGACGAGGTGCGCGAGACCGTCCTGCGGGAGACGGGCACGGAGCTGGAGCTTGAGGTAAAGCGCCTGTAGCCGCTGCGAAAGAGAGGTAGACAGACATGGAACTGACAATTATTTCGGGTCTTTCAGGCGCGGGAAAGAGCAAGGTGGCCTCTTTTCTGGAGGACAACGGCTACTATGTGGTTGACAATATGCCGCCCGCCCTCATCCCGCGCTTTGCCGAGCTCGCTATGGCGGCACCGGGGCAGTACCAGCGGGTCGCGCTTGTGACTGATATCCGCGGCGGGCAGAGCTTTGAGGGCCTTTTTGACGCCCTGCAGACGCTGGATAAAATGGGCTGCGCCAACAGGATCCTATTCGTCGAGGCGTCGACCGAGGCGATCATCAAGCGCTACAAAGAGACCCGCCGCCTGCACCCCCTGTTTCGCAATGGCCGCCCGCTGGAGGAGGCGGTACATCGGGAGCGGGAGACCCTCGCGCCGGTACGCAAGCGGGCGGAGTACATCATCGACACGTCGAGCCTCTCCACAGCCAAGCTGCGCGGCGAGGTACTGCGCCTGTTCGGGGACGAGAGCAAGGCGGAGATGAACGTCAATGTGGTCTCCTTCGGGTTCAAGCACGGGATACCCATTGAGGCGGATCTCGTCTTCGACGTGCGCTTTTTGCCGAACCCTTACTATATTGCCGAGCTGCGCGACCAGACGGGGCTGGACGAGGACGTGATGAACTTCGTCTTTGGCTATCAGCAGACGCGCGAATTCATGGCCCATCTGCAAAACCTCATCGCCTTCCTTCTGCCGTGTTATGTGGAGGAGGGCAAGACGGTGCTGGTGATCGCCATCGGCTGTACGGGCGGGCACCACCGCTCGGTTGCCATCGCCAACGCACTGACCGATTTTATCCGCCAGAAGGGGTACGCCGCAACAGAAAACCACCGCGACATGACGCGGTGAGGTGTGCGCGCAAAGCCATGCTGAGAGGAGGACACACCGGATGGAGCAAAAACGAAACCCCGGCAGTGAGCCTGTCATTGTCGCGCTGGGCGGCGGGTCGGGGCTTGCCACGATGCTGCGCGGGCTCAAGCACCGCACGCGCAACCTGACCGCCATCGTTACGGTGGCGGACGACGGCGGCGGTTCCGGCATGTTGCGGCAGGACCTGGGCATGTTGCCGCCCGGCGACATCCGCAACTGTATGCAGGCCCTTGCCAATGTCGAGCCGGTGATGGAGCAGCTGCTTGCCTACCGGTTCCCCACAGGGTCGGGGAGTCTCACAGGGCAGGCGTTCGGCAATCTCCTGCTCGCCGCGCTCAACGGCATTGCCCCCTCCTTTGACCAGGCGGTGGCGCGCATGAGCGAGGTGCTCGCCATATCGGGGCGGGTGCTTCCCGTGACCAACGCGGACATTAAGCTCGAGGCGCTCTTTGAAAACGGCAGCCGTGTGGTGGGAGAATCCAAGATATTTGCCTTCAAAAAGGAGCAGAATTGCCGCATCGCGCAGGTGGAACTGCTCCCCAAAGCGCCCCCCGCTCTGCCGGAGACCCTCGACGCCATCGCGCACGCCGATATGATCCTGTTTGGGCCGGGGAGCCTTTACACCAGCATCATTCCAAATCTGCTCGTCGCGGGCGTCTCCGACGCGATTCGACGTTCCGGCGCGCTGAAAATCTACGTCGGGAATATCATGACGCAGGACGGGGAGACGGAGGGAATGACCTTATCAGAGCACCTCAGCGCGATTTTTCGGCATTCCGGCAAGGGGCTTGTGGACTACTGCCTCGCCAATTCCGAGACAGTCAATCCCAGGCTGATCGCGCGCTATCGGGAGGAGGATGCCGCCCCGCTCGTTGTGGATCAGGCGGCGGTGGAGGCGATGGGCGTGGAGCTCATTACCCGCCCGCTCACGTCGGAAAACGAGGTGCTCGCCCGCCACTCCAGCGAGCGGCTGGCGGAGGCGATTATGGAGCTTTACCGCGAGCGCGCCGAGACCCGCGTGTTCACGGAAGGATAACGGAGGGGTGGCAGACGTGATGTCCTTTTCTCAAACGACCAAGGCGGAGATATGCCGTCAGGCGCTCACCCGCCGCAGCGGCGCGCAGGCCGAGGCATACGGCACGCTTTTATACGGCAATTTGTTTTCCCCCGAGGGGGTGCGCATCGTCACCGAGTCGGACGCGCTTTCCCGGCGGCTGCCTGTGCTCTTTCGCAAGGCGTTTCAGCTTGCCTTTGATGTAACCCCGTCCGAAAACGCGGAGGGGAAGCGGGTGTTTGCTATCACGGACAGGGAGAAAATCGGGCTCATTTTCCGCACCTTTGGCGCGGAGCCGGAGCAGACACTCGCGCACAGCATCAACTTTGGCGTGCTGGAGGAGGCACATTGCCGCACAGCGTTTCTGCGCGGGGCCTTTCTCGCGGGCGGTTCGGTGACCGACCCGCGCAAGCGCTATCATCTGGAGCTTGCGACCGCGCACTACAACGTCGGCCGGTCGATCCTGCCCCTCTTTGCGGAGGCCGGGTTTTACCCCAGAAACGTCACGCGCAAGGCAAATTACGTCACCTATTTTAAGCAGAGCCAGAGCATTGAGGAATTTTTAACCCTCATCGGCGCGCCGCTGGCCGCGATGGAGATTATGAATGCGCAGGCGGAGCGCAACCTGCTCGGGAGCATCAACCGCAAGGTGAACTGCGACGCGGCGAATCTCGACAAGACGGTCGACGCCGCCCAGGCGCAGATTGAGGCGATCCGCAAGCTCCAGCAGCGCGCGCAGATCTCCAGCCTGCCTGAAAAGCTGCGGCAGACCGCCGAGCTGCGGCTGGAAAACCCGGAGCTCGCGCTCTCCCAGCTCGCCGAGCTGTGCGACCCGCCGGTGACGAAGTCCGCACTCAACCACCGCCTGCGCAAGCTCGTAGACATGGCGCGGGACAAGCCCGCCACATAGAAGGAGAGAGATCATGGCTTTTACCCACTTACATGTGCATACCGAATTTTCCCTGCTCGACGGCGCGTGCCGCATCAAGGATTTGATGCGGCGGGTGAAGGCGCTCGGGCAGGACTCCGTCGCCATTACCGACCACGGCGTGATGTACGGCGTGATTGATTTCTACAAAGCGGCGAAAGCGGAGGGGATTAAGCCCGTCATCGGCTGTGAGGTCTACGTCGCCCCGAACGGGCGGAGCCATACCGACAAGATCCACGGGCTGGACAGCGAGCCGCGCCATCTGATCCTGCTCTGTGAGAATGAGACGGGCTACCGCAACCTCTGCAAGCTCGTGTCCACCGCGTTTATCGACGGCTTTTATAATAAGCCGCGCGTTGATATGGAGCTGCTTAAAACCTATCACGAGGGACTTATCGCGCTCTCCGCTTGTATTGCCGGTGAGATCCCGCAGCTGCTGCTTGCGGGGGATTACGACGGCGCGCGCGCCTACGCCGAGGAGATGGCGGCGGTGTTTGGGGAGGATCGCTTTTTTCTGGAGCTGCAGGATCACAACCTCAATGAGCAAAAGCGGGCCGCGCAGGGGCTGCTGCGGCTGCATCGCGAGACGGGCATTCCCCTCGTCGTGACCAACGACGCCCATTATCTCACCCGCGCGGACGCCGCCGCGCAGGACACCCTCATGTGTATCCAAATGGCGAAGACGGTGGACGACCCAGACCGGCTGAAATTCCAGACCGATGAATTTTATATCAAGAGTGAAGAGGAGATGGCGGCGCTCTTCCCCGATTACCCGGAGGCGGTAGAGAACACCGCGCGCATCGCCGCGCAGTGCAACGTGGACTTTGTCTTTGGCGAGCACCATCTGCCGGAGTTCAAGCTGCCGGAGGGCTACACCGACGCGGCGGCCTACTTTGAAACCCTCTGTCTGGACGGGTTTGCGGGGCGCTATCCGTCGGGTGGGGAGGACTACAAGGCGCGCCTCGCCTACGAGATGGATACCATCCGCAGTATGGGCTTTCTCGACTACTTCCTCATCGTCGCCGATTTTATCGCCTATGCAAAGGGGCAGGGTATTCCGGTCGGGCCGGGGCGCGGCTCGGCGGCGGGGAGTATGGTGTCCTACTGCCTCGGTATCACCGATATCGACCCGATGAAGTACGACCTCTATTTCGAGCGGTTTTTAAATCCTGAGCGGGTGACCATGCCCGATATCGACATCGACTTCTGCTATCAGCGGCGGGGCGAGGTGATTGATTATGTCAACCGGAAATACGGCAGCGACCACGTCGCCCAGATCGTCACGTTCGGCACCATGGCCGCGCGCGGCGCGATTCGGGACGTCGGGCGGGCGCTCAATGTCCCCTATGCCGACGTGGATATTGTGGCAAAGCAGGTGCCGGGCACGCTCCACATCACCTTAAAAGAGGCGCTCCAGCTCTCCAAGCCCCTTATGGACGCCTATCAGTCCGACCCCAAGCGCAAGGAGCTGATTGATACCGCGATGGGCATTGAGGGGATGCCGCGCCACGCGTCGGTGCACGCGGCGGGGGTTGTGGTGACCCGCCGCCCGGTTGTCGAGTACGTCCCCCTCGCCAAAAATGGCGACGCGGTGGTCACCCAGTACACCATGACGACGCTGGAGGAGCTGGGGCTGCTCAAGATGGACTTTCTCGGCCTGCGCAACCTCACCGTGCTTGACGACGCGGCAAAAATGGTCGCGCGGAAGATGCCCGGCTTCACCCTTGCGCAGATTCCGGAGTACGATGAAAAGACCTTTCAGATGCTCGCAGAGGGGAAGACGTCGGGCGTGTTCCAGATGGAGTCGCCGGGTATGACGGGGGTGTGCGTCGCGATAAGGCCCAAGAGCATTGAGGACATTACCGCCATTATCGCCCTCTACCGCCCCGGCCCGATGGACTCCATCCCCCGCTTTGTCGCCTGCAACCAGAACCCGGAGATGATCCGATACAAGCATCCGAGCCTTGCGCCGATTCTCTCCGTTACCTACGGCTGTATTGTCTATCAGGAACAGGTGATCCGCATTTTTCAGGATCTTGCCGGGTTTTCCCTCGGACAGGCCGACATGGTGCGCCGCGCGATTTCCAAGAAGAAGAAGGAGCAAATTGAACGCGAGCGGCAGGCGTTTGTGCACGGTGACCCGGCGCGCGGCATCGCCGGGTGCGTTGCAAACGGCGTCCCCGCGCAAGTTGGCGAGGATATCTATGATGAGATATACGCCTTTGCCGATTACGCCTTTAATAAGGCGCACGCCGTGTCCTACGCCGTTATCGCATACCAGACGGCATGGTTTAAGTGCCACCACACGCTCGAATATATGGCGGCGCTGCTGACGTCGGTGCTCGATGTGACGGAGAAGGTCGCCGAGTATATCGCCGAGTGTAAGGAGTGTTCCATTACCCTGCTGCCGCCCGACGTCAACCATTCGGGTGCGGACTTTCTGCCGGAGGGGGACGCCATCCGCTTTGGGCTTGCGGCGGTCAAGGGTGTGGGGCGCGGCTTTATCCGCAGTCTCATGAGAGAGCGGGAGGAGCGCGGCGTGTTTCGCTCCTTCTCCGATTTCTGCGCGCGGATGTTTGACGCGGATTTAAATAAACGTGTGCTGGAAAGCCTGATCAAATGCGGCGCATTTGACACGCTCGGCGCGCACCGGGCGCAGCTGCTGCACGAGTACCAGAGGGTGATGGACGCCATCACCCAGCAGCGGCGCAAGAATCTGGAGGGACAGTTTGACCTCTTCGGCACAGCGGAGGAGGACGCCGGGACGCCGGAGATCGCCCTCGCGCCGTGCCCGCCCTTTACGGCGCGGGAGCAGATGCGCATGGAGAAGGAGACGACCGGCCTCTACCTCAGCGGGCACCCGATGGACGAATACCGCGCCGTTGCAAAGCGGCACAGCGCCGTCCCCATCGGTACCATCGTGCTGGATTTTGCGCAGACAGGCGGCGCGCAGCGCTACCACGACGGGGAGAAGGTCTGCATTGCGGGGGTTATCTCCGCCGTGAAAACCAAGACCACGCGCAACAACACCCTCATGGCGTATGTGACGCTGGAGGACGACACCGGTACCATCGAGGCGCTGGCCTTTGCGCGGGTGCTCGATAGCTGCGGCAACTATATCGTGGAAAATTACCCCGTTATCATGGAGGGCCGCATCTCCGTGCGCGACGAGAAGGCGCCGCAGATCATGTGCGACAACGTTCGTGATCTGCAGGCGCTGGGCGCACCGGATGCCGGGGGACGGACGGAGGGCGCGGGCAAGCGGCTCTATCTGAAAATCCCGGGGGAGGAGCATCCGATTTACCAGAAGATCAAGCTGCTCTTCCAGATGTTTCCGGGCAAGGAGCGCGTGATCTTTTACTTTGAGGATTCCCAGCAGCGCAAGCAGCGCGACTGCCTGATCAACGAGTTGCTGCTCGACCAGCTGCGCGAGTGGCTGGGCGCGGACAGTGTGGCGGTTGTGAGCGGCAGCCGTTAGGCTGGAAATGTGAAGGAGGGCGGTGCGGTGCTGCATCTGCTGTCGAGAATATTCCGCCGGATGACGGTGGTTTTGGCGCTTATTTTAATCCAGCTTGCGGTCGTGGTCGTCGTACTGGTGCTGTTTTCCCAATACTTTGCCTATTTCTATTATGCGTGTCTTGCGGTATCCATTTTCGCGGTCATCCGCATTGTAAACAAGGACTATGAGCCGGGATATAAAATCGCGTGGATTATCCCGATTCTGGTGTTCCCCATTTTCGGCGGGCTGCTCTACTTCATGCTCGGCGGCAACAAGATGACCCGCAGCAGCAGACGGAAGCTTCAGGGCATGGACACCAAAATGGAGGAGCTGCTCCGCCCGGATTTTAAGGCCGATGCGCTCGCCTGCAACGGGGAGGATGCGGTGCTGCAGGCGCGGTATCTGGAGCGCTATGCCCACGCGCCCGCGTACGCCAACACCGTGACCGAGTATTTCCCGTTGGGGGATACCCTCTTTCCAAAGCTTTTGGAGGAGCTGCGCGCGGCAAAGCACTATATTTTTCTGGAGTATTTTATCATTGCGCCCGGCGTTTTCTGGAGCGCCGTGCTGGAGGTGCTGGAGCAGAAGGTGGCCGAGGGGGTGGAGGTGCGCCTCATTTATGACGATATGGGCTGCGTCTACACCCTGCCGCACAACTACGTCAGTGTGCTGGAGAAGAAGGGCATCCGCACCATGGCGTTTAACCGCTTTATCCCTGTGCTCTCCCTGCGCCTGAATAACCGCGACCACCGTAAGCTCTGTGTGATCGACGGGCACACCGCCTTTACCGGCGGCATCAACCTCGCCGATGAGTATATCAACCAAAAAGTGCGCTTTGGACACTGGAAGGACAGCGCCATAATGCTCAAAGGGGACGCGGCATGGAGCATGGCCGTCATGTTCCTGACCATGTGGGATTACAACTCAGACGGGGAGGAGGAATATGCGCGCTACCGCCCGCGCGAGACTCCGCCGGAGGTGATGGCGGCGGGGCAAAAGGAGTTTGTCCAGCCCTATACCGACGTGCCCCTTGACGATGAGGCGGTCGGCGAGACGGTCTATCTCAACCTGATTGCAAAGGCCAGAAAGTATATCTACTTTACAACACCCTACCTCATCCTCAGTAACGCAATGTACACCGCATTCTGTACCGCCGCCAAGGCGGGGGTGGACGTGCGTATCATCACGCCGCACATCCCGGACAAAAAGTTTGTCTTTGAACTCACCCGTTCCCAATACCTGCGCCTTTTGGTGGCGGGCGTTAAAATCTATGAGTATACCCCCGGCTTCATACACGCGAAAAATTCCGTCGTGGACGACTGCTACGGCACCGTCGGCACGGTCAATCTCGATTACCGCAGCCTGTTTCTCCATTTTGAAAACGGCGTGCTGCTGTATCATTCCCCAACACTTCTGGACGTCAAGCGCGATTTTCTGGAGACGCTGCCGCGCTGCGAAGAGATTACGGAAGAAAAGTGCCGCAACATCCCGTGGCATCTGCGCGCATGGCGGGCCTTCCTGCGCATTTTTGCCCCGCTGCTCTGACAAGCGGGCGGAGGAGCTAACCTGTTGCAAGCCCTCAGGGGGGCAATGGGAACCCCCATCATAAGAAGTAAGGGCGAATCATATTATGGGCGTGTTGAAAAACAGGCAATGATAGAGGGGATATGATATAATAGGAGAAAAC
>JAJQEJ010000075.1:0-7274 GCA_021201735.1 Oscillospiraceae bacterium
TTGCACGCGAAAGACACCCCTGATGGGTTTCTTTCACTCTTTCTTCCTTTCCGTCGCGCAAGCTGACCCCTTTTTATCTACCATCTGAGGCGAGGTCTTTACACACCTCGCCTGCCATAATCAGACCGGCGACGGCAGGCACAAAGGCATTGCTGGAGGGGATTTGTCTGCGCGCCGTGCAGGTGCGTGCCGCGCCGGGCGGGCAAACGCACCCTGTCCGGCAGCTCTCGTGCGCCTCCTCCAGCGGCTTTCTTGCCACTTCGCGGGAGTAGACCACTTTCAGGTGCTCCACGCCTCGGCGGCGCAGCTCCTTGCGCATCACCCGCGCGAGCGGGCAGATCTGCGTGTCCTGAATATCCGCGACCTCAAACGCCGTGGGGTCAAGCTTATTTCCCGCGCCCATCGCGGATATAACCGGCACCTGCGCCGCCTGCCCTTGCACGGCAAGTTCCAGCTTTGCCGTCACGGTGTCCACCGCGTCAATAATATAATCGTAGGCCCCAAAATCAACCTGATGCGCGGTTTCGGGCGTGAAAAACAGCTTGTGCGCGCCGACGGCGCAGGCGGGATGAATCTCCAGAATGCGCGCGCGCATCACGTCTACCTTGTACTGTCCCACTGTCTTATGGGTGGCGACGATCTGACGGTTTATGTTGGTCAGGCAAACCGTGTCGTCGTCAAACAGGTCAAGCCCCCCGATGCCGGAGCGCGCAAGTGCCTCGGCACAGTAGCCGCCCACCCCGCCGATGCCGAAAATCGCAACCCGGCTCTCGGCAAGGCGGTGCATGGCTTCCGCGCCGAATTGCAGCCGTGTTCTGGAAAATTGATCTAACATTCCTGTTGCTCCGTTCTGGTGGTGGTTGCGCACCCTCTCTATAAGCAGTGCGGGTGCACGAAAAGGGACTAAACCTTGCTCGCAATCTCCTCTTTGAGCTGCACAAGAAACGCCTCGGGTGCGACCGTCCCCTGGTCTCCGCCGGTGCGGGTGCGCACGGCGACGGTGCCCGCCTCGGCCTCCTTGTCTCCGACAACCAGCATATAGGGAATTTTCTGCATCTGCGCCTCACGGATTTTATAGCCGATTTTTTCGTTGCGGTGGTCTGTCTCCACACGGATACCGGCGGCGTCAAGCGTCGCCGCGACCTGATCGGCATAGGCCGCCGCGCGGTCGGTAATCGGCAGAACGGTCACCTGTACCGGCGCAAGCCACAGGGGAAACGCGCCCGCGTAATGCTCGGTCAAAATACCGATAAAGCGCTCAATGGAGCCGAACGCGACGCGGTGAATCATCACGGGGCGGTGCTTTTCGCCGTCGCCGCCGGTATAGGTCAGGTCAAAACGCTCCGGCATCTGGAAATCAAGCTGGATGGTGCCGCACTGCCACGTGCGCCCGATGGAGTCCTCCAGATGAAAGTCGATTTTCGGTCCGTAAAACGCGCCGTCGCCGGGATTGACGACGTATTCCATACCGCGCGCGTCAAGCACCTGGCGCAGGACGCTCTCGGCATAGTCGCACATCTCCTCACTGCCGATAAAGTCAGGCGGGCAGGTGGATAGCTCCACGTGGTATTGGAAGCCGAAGGTCTGATAGACAGAATCAATCAGGTTAATCACATTGCTGATTTCGTCCTGCATCTGCTCCGGCGTCATAAAGATATGCGCGTCATCCTGCGTAAAGCAGCGCACGCGGAACAGGCCGTGCAGCGCGCCGGAGAGCTCGTGCCGATGCACAACCCCCATCTCGCAAAAACGCAGGGGGAGATCCTTATAGCTCCACGGCTTGCGCCCATAGACCAGCATCCCGCCGGGGCAGTTCATCGGCTTGATGGCATATGCCGCCTCGTCAATCTCGGTGAAATACATGTTCTCTTTATAGTGATCCCAGTGGCCCGAGCGGTGCCACAGCTCCTCATTGAGGATGAGGGGGGTGCGCACCTCCTCATAGCCTGCCGCCTTGTGCACCTTGCGCCAATAGGCCTCCAGCTCATTGCGCACAATCATACCCTTGGGCAGGAAAAACGGAAATCCGGGGCCCTCATCGGAGAACATAAAGAGATCCAGCTCGCGGCCCAAACGGCGGTGGTCGCGCTTTTTTGCCTCCTCCATGCGCTCCAGATAGACGTCCAGCTCCGCCTTGGAGGGGAAGCAGGTGCCGTAAATACGCTGGAGCATTTTCTTGTCGGAGTCACCGCGCCAGTACGCGCCGTTGACCGTGGTGAGCTTGATGGCGTTCCCCTTGACCCGCCCCGTGCTGTCGAGATGCGGCCCTGCGCAGAGGTCGGTAAACTCTCCCTGCGTGTAAAAGGAGATCACGGCGTCCTCCGGCAAATCGTTTATCAGCTCCACCTTATAAGGTTCGTCCTTTTCCTCCATCAAGGCGACGGCCTCGGTGCGCGGCAGCTCAAAGCGCTCCAGCTTCAGTTTTTCCTTGCAAATTTTGCGCATCTCCGCCTCCAACGCCTCCAGATGCTCCTCGGTAAAGGCAAAGGGGATGTCAAAATCGTAGTAGAAGCCGTCCTTGATGGCCGGACCGATGGCGAGCTTTGCCTCAGGGTACAGCCGCTTGACTGCCTGCGCCAGAATGTGGGAGGTCGTGTGACGGTAGGTGTTGCGGTATTCCTCATTGTCAAAGCTATACTTGTTTTCTTCGCTCATTGGGATTGCCTCCTTTTAATGATGGGGCAGGCAAAAAGCGCCCCACCCCCAGATGTTATTCCAGGGGTGAGACGCAATGATCCCACGGTTCCACCCTGCTTACGGCAAACGCCGTCGCTCGTGTACGCTGTAACGGGCGCACCCGAACCCATATACTGGCGGCAAAAGCACGTTCCACGGGCAGCTCAGGGGTGGTTAAAGCGCCGGTCTGCACACCAAGGACACTTTCAGCCGGAGATGTCCTCTCTCTGTGGGGCGGAACCGGGGCGTGATCCCCGTCATCGCAAGTTACATATATTATATCTTGCCCGTTTCCGGTTTGTCAAGTCTTGCGATAGCAGAACTTATTTAGAGGCCATCGCCACTATTCCTCATACCCTGTGGATGTATCAATCGTGATCGTGTTTGCGGTGCCATCCCATGTGACGCCAAAATCAAATGCCTGGCCGATATCGCGCAGCTTGAAATAGTTGTTGCCGTCGATATGATAGGCAGTGAAATCAACCGCAGCCCCATTCAGGTAGATATCGGAGGCGGTCGCAGTCGCTTTTTTCGTCCCGCTGCCCTTTGTGGACATCTCGCCGCCTACCGCTGTATAGACTTTCCCGCTGGTCAGATCAATTGCATTGCGCTCGCTGTCCCATGCCACCTCAAATTGTGCGTTGGTACCACTTACTATGTAGGCCAGATCACGCAGCTTAAAATAATTGTTACCGCCGATATTATAAGCATCGAAGCTGACCTTTTTGCCATTGACCAATACGGTTGACGCAGTGGGCGTTGCGGTAACGGTAGGGGTGGTGGCTGAAACGCTGGTACCTGACCACTGCCACCCCTTGATCTTGATAATATAGTCCTCATCGCCCTTCGACGCGGTGGCGATTCCATCGCTGAAATCTTGCGCCAGAGTGTATTCAGCCGGTACAATTACAGTTCCGTTCTGGTCAATATAACCGTACTTGTCGTTTTCTTCAAATTTTGCCAGCCCACTATGAAAGGAGTAGACTCCATCAAAATCCATCGGCAGAAATGTGCCGGATCCATTGATATATCCCCAAGCGCCATTTTTTCGCGCCACGCCGAGCCCTTCGCTGAATGTTCTGATTACGCCGTCTTCCGGCTGTATAACGACTTTTCCACTTGTGTCAATAAGACCGAATTTTTGTTCTAATCCCCATCCTGTTGTGATATATGCATAGCCGTCGCTAAACTCTCCAATGCTGGTATACTGCATCGGAACAACCAGTTTGCCGGTTTGATCAATCAGGCCATACAGGGCGTTCGTGCTGGTTCCGGTTCTTACTTTGGCAAGGCCGCTTTCAAAAGCGTAGGCCCCTTCAAATTGATATGGAATCACCAATTTGCCGGTTTTGTCGATATACCCGTATTTGTATCCGGACGGGTCGGCAACCGCTGCAAGCCCTTCACTGAAATCTTCCGCAAAATCGTATTGCGTGGAAACCACTAACTTGCCTGCAAGATTGACATAGCCATACTTCCCGGTAATCATGTCACCGGTTCTGACCCGGATCATTCCGTTACTGATCCCATAAACAGCGCCATAGTTGAGTGTTGCAACCGTCCCGCCTGTTGTATTGATCAGCTGATACGCATTATTTGCATACGCGACAGAAAGGCCATCGGTAAAGTTACTCGCAAAATCAAAGTTGTGTGGGATGACCAACTGCCCGCTCGTGTTATAAAACCCTGTTTTCTCATTTTTTTTCATACCGATCAGCCCTTCTTGAAAGCCCTCGGTATATTCGAATTCGAACGGCAATATCACCTTGCCGTTGCTATCAATACAGCCACGATACCCCCCTTTTGTCGCGGTAAGAAAACCCTCTTGGGCATCAAACAGGATATCGTACTGCCCAATTGGTATGATTTCCACCTCCACAGACGCATCAAACGCTGCAAGGGCAGGGACAGACAAAGTCAGGGACATAGCTGCTGCCAGCAGGGACGTGAGTAAGCACCGCATTCGTTTCATAAATACTCTCCTAATATTCTTAAAACTTTTTAGAAATGTTCGGTATGCGCCAAAAATATACAAAAAAAGTCTACTTTCCTTTGTAATATCATACACGATACGGTGCGTCAAGTATCTTTTCCCTTACCAGAACCCGAATTATGTCGGACAACATGAATGAGCGGATGCGAATATGCGAACGATTGTACGCGAAAGACACCCCTGATGGGTTATCCCCGTACTCTGTGCCGCCCTATGGACGATTGTGCTCCGGCCCGTGGGCTAGTCTTTCCCGCTTTCTTCCTTTCCGTCTTGCAACCTGATCCCTTTTGTCTTCCATCTACCAAAACGGGCCGGGAAGGGGTTTACCCCTCCCGGCCCGTTTTGGGTACCCACGAATCCGCATGATAACAGCCATGGGAAACAACCGGCCAGATTCGATGGTCTCAGCAAAGATTCACCCTGTTTGAGAAGTATTAATTAGCAATTGCGCTTATCGTAATCACGGTGTTACCGTTTCCGCTTGTTGTAACAGTACCTGTAGAACCCACGACCGTCAGGGATAAAACGTCCCCAGCGGCTAATCTTACAACAGCTTCTCTGCTTCCGGTCAAATGATCTGCATCAATTTGAATCAAGGAATGCACAATGAGAGAATCATTAATCATGCAGCCAACTGTTCCGCTGGAACCAACAGCAGCGCTAAATGAATAAAAGACACTGTAAATTCCCGCTACATTTACTGTTGCGGTGCCTGCTGCACCTTGAAAGGTGATGTTTGCTACGGGCCCTGGAACGTTGGGGAAGGGAAAGGTATCACCGGAACCGGCTACCACCGTCACACCTGCAGTGGAAGTGGAAGCGGAACCATAAACGGGCGTTGTTAAAAAAGTGGGCCCCGTGGGTCCGGTGGAGCCGTTCATATATGCTCTAAAAGAAAAGGCTTTTTAAATAAAACTGCACCCCTTCCGCTGTTCAGTATTCCATACTGTCCAACTTCCGGGGTGCAGTTCATTTTTATGCCTTTACATTACGCTTAGTCCTTTGCGTAGCTGTAGCTGGTCCACACCTCTTCCTGATTGCTGTCCAGATCATATTCATGGGTATGGGATGCCTCCATAATGTCGTAGTAGGCCCAATGGGAGGAATCCAGATCGGCATAGACGTGCAGGCCGTCCGGCTCGTTTGCCGCCGTGAGCGCCCGGTTTAACTCACGGTTGACCAGCGTCACTGTCTCGGCGCGGGTAATGTTCTGGTCAGGCCGGAAGGTCCCGTCGGAGTAACCGGTGATCCAGCCCTTGGCCGCGGCGCTGTTGATATAGCGTACCGCCCAGTGGCTGCTGCTTACATCTGCGAAGGCGTTGTCCTCGGTAAGCGTCAGCGTATCAAAGCGGGAAGCAATGGCCGCAAATTCTGCGCGGGAGATAAATGCGTCGCCCCGGAAGGTGCCGTCCTCATAACCAAGTATGATTTTATAGTTTGCAAGGTAGGATACCTCTTTGTAATACCAATTGGACTCGCTCACATCGCTGAAGCTGTTGGTAAAGCTTTTCTGATCCTTGCTGTCATCTGCAACCAGACGGTAGAAGATGGCAGCCGCTTCTGCGCGCGTCAGGTTATTGTCCGGTCCAACTTTGTTCTGCGGATAGCCCTGAATATACCAGATGTGGTCGGTGGTCAGGGAAGCCAGCGGTACATCACTGTCATCAATTGTCGTACCATTACCACCACTGCCGCTTCGCGTCCAGACCGCATACAGCGTCGTCGCCGATGTAATCGTAAATGTGCTTTCGGCCTGGTAGGTGGTGCCAGTGCCATCCGCGTTTGTGTTCCACCCGGCAAACGTGTAGCTAGTCTTTACGAGTGATTCCGTATTGCCCAGTACCGTAACGGTAGCGCCGCTGCTATAGCTTTTGCTGTCCGTCGGAGCACTGCCCCCGGTGTTGCCATTGCCATCATAGGTCACCTTGTAGGTTGTGGAGCCACCGCCACCGCCGCCGCTGCTGTTTTTGCTCCATTGCGCATAGAGCGTGATATCTGCATTTGCAATCGTGATGCTACTGCCGCTGCTGTAGGTCGTTCCGCTGCCATCGGCACTGGTGTTCCACGTCGTAAAGGTGTAGCCGCTGCGCGAAATACCAACCGAAGACGCGGTCTGTACGGTATATACGTCACCGGTCTTAACCGAGACAGAGTAGGATCCCGTACCACCATTGGCATTGTAGTATACCGTGTGCGTCTCAGCGGCCTTTTCCTCAACCTCAGGGCCGTCCGGGTCGGTACCCTTATTGTCTCCTATGGTAACGGTATTTTCAATGGTCTCACCAACCTGTGCGTTGTCATTGACCTGCACGGTAATGTATACCGTCTTACTCTCGCCCGCCGCGATGGTCCCGAAATCAATGCGCAAAACCTGGCCGTCAGAGGTCACTGTTGCGTCCCCATCGGCTGATACATAGGTCAGCGCATCAACCAGAACGTCCTCGGCAACAACGTCTTCCCAGTCCTCGTCGCCCTTGTTCGTCGCCGTGATTTCGTACACGTATTGGTCTCCCACCTGTACCGTTGTAGCGTTGGAACTCTTCTCCAGATTGTGCTCCACCACCGTCGGCGGCTCCGGGTCCGTGATTGTCTTCTCGTCGTCCAT
>JAJQEJ010000075.1:7374-44112 GCA_021201735.1 Oscillospiraceae bacterium
AATGTCGCCCAGGTCCCAGGGATCGTCGCCCTTATTCTCCGCCGTGATGGTGTACGTGAAGGTGTCGCCTGCCTGCACCTCTTCCGCGTCCGACTCCTTCGTCACGCTGTGCTCCACCACCGTCGGCGGCTCCGGGTCCGTGATTGTCTTCTCGTCGTCCATCACGAGGGTGTTGTACAGGACCGTGCCCGGCTCGGCGTCTTCCGACACCTTCACCGTCAGGATCACCGTCTTGGTCTCATTCGGCGTGAGTGTCCCGAATACGATGCTCAGGGTCCCGTTGGTGTCCGTCACCGTCCCGTCGCCGTCCCAGCTCACAAGGCTCAGCTCGTCCGCCAGTACGTCGGTCACGGTGCCCAGATCCCAGTTCTCGTCGCCTTCGTTCTTCGCTGTAATCGTATAGGTGTACGTCTCGCCCGGCGCCACCTCGTCCACGTCAGATTCCTTCGTCAGGCTGTGCGCCACCTTCGGCGGCTTCGGGTCGACGATTTCCTTGTCGCCCACCGTGATGCTGTTTTCAAACTCCGTGCCCAGCACCGCGTTTTCGTCCACCAGCACCTTGATCTCGACCTGCTTCGTCTCGCCGCCCGCCAGGGTACCGAACTCCATCGTGATCGTCGTGTCGCCCGCGTTGCCGGTCACCGTCACGCC
This sequence comes from Oscillospiraceae bacterium, assembly GCA_021201735.1. Taxonomy (GTDB): domain Bacteria; phylum Bacillota; class Clostridia; order Oscillospirales; family Oscillospiraceae; genus JAJQEJ01. The sequence goes on from JAJQEJ010000075.1 coordinate 8,026, forward strand.
GGTGCTCGATGCGTAGCTCACATACGTCAGCCCCGTCGGCAGGTCGTCCACAATGTCGCCCAGGTCCCAGGGATCGTCGCCCTTATTCTCCGCCGTGATGGTGTACTGAAACGTATCCCCGGCCTGTACCTCATTCACGTCGGACGTCTTTGTTATGGTACGCTGAACCACATCGGGTTCGTTGGGGTCGGTCCCCGTCGCGTCATCCGCGGTAACGCTGTTCTGAATTTTGTCACCCGGTACGGCAGTGCTATTCACCTCGACCGTGATATACACGGTTTTGGCATCGTCAGGGGACAAAGTCCCGAAATAGATGTACAGGGTTCCGTTGATCTTCTCTACCGTCACGCCATCGGTGCCGGTGTAACCGACATAGTCCAGCGTGCTCGGCAGAACATCCTCTCCAATTACGTCCTCCCAGACATAGCTGCCATTGTTCGACGCAGTTATCGTATAGGTAAACTGATCGCCCACCTCAACCGTTTCCACTGTGGACTCTTTCGTCAGGCTGTGCCCAAGCGATTCCCACACTGCGTACAGCGTGGTGTCCTGCGTCGGCGTGATGGTAGCCTGATCTGCATATTCACTCGTAGTACTGTTTGGATCCGTGCTCCAGCCATCAAATACGTAGCCAGACCGGGAAAATGTATTTTCACTCAGCGTATGGTCGTAGCCTTTCAGCACCACTTCGTCATCCATCACGCCTGTGCCGCCATTGGCGTCATAGGATATGGTCACCCATTGGTCCGGATCCAGCTCCCACACGCCGTATAAGTAAACCGGCACCTGCATCAGCAAGTAAATCTCATCACCGGCTGCATAGTCGTCCCCCGAACCATCTGCGGCTGTATTCCATCCGGCAAGCTTATACCCCGGGTGAACCCAGGTCGCATTGACATCCTGCAGGGATTCTATCTCATACAGTCCCACCGGCAAGAGGTTTCTAACAACTCTCTCACTTGAACTCTCATAATTATCATAGTACGTTACCGTTCCAACCCCGCCTGTTACCGCATAGTGGGCATATAAGATCACGCTATTCGTAATCTCTATTTCCTCACCAATCTCGTATCGCGTACCCCCGCCTGATATCTCACTATACCAGCCAAGAAACGTAATGGTTGACACTCCAGATGGCGTATTAAGGCCGCCCAGGGCATCAGGGCTTTGGACGGTATAGGTATCGCCATACGCATAACGAGTTGGCTCTAAATATGTGGTTGTGCCTGTGCTATTGAACGTAACAGCGTCGAGCACGGTGTAATACATCACGTCATAAGTGTTATCAATATTTGCCTGCCACTGCGCATAGAGCGTGATGTTTTCTGTAAATAAGACCTGGTCTCCCGCCGCATAAGACGTGCCCGACCCATCCGACTCGGTGTTCCAGCCGGTAAACGTGTAGCCTTCACAGGAAATAAACGCCGCATTCACGTCCAGAATGGTATAGACCCCATCGCCGTCCCAATAATCTATGTAAGGCTGACCGTTATCCGTCGCGTAGACCGCATCCGGTCGTACGGCTTCATAGGTGATAAGCGTGGAGGATGAAAGGGCTGAAAGCCCGGCCATTTTTACGCCGCTGGAAGGCGCCCACTGCGCGTATAGGTACATGTTGTCAGTGAGGTAAATGATATCACCGGACGTATACGTCTCCCCGCTGCCGTCCGGCGCAGTGTTCCAGCTTATGACGGAATAACCGTCGGCGGTGATGCCAAGCTTCGCCGCAGTGCGAATCTTATAGATCTCATCCATCGCGCCACTGTCAAGGACGGTATCGCCGCGCCCCATCCCGTCGTAAATGACATAGTAATGATCTTTAAGGGCAAACGACCACTGCTCTGTCTCCGCCTCGGTCTCCGTAGGCACTTCTGTCTCCGCAGGTTCCTCTGCCTCCGTGGGCTCCTCCGCCTCCGCAGGCTCCTCCGTCTCCGCAGGCTCCTCCGCCTCCGCAGGCTCCTCCGTCTCCGCAGGCTCCTCCGTCTCCGCGGGCTCCTCCGTCTCCGCAGGCTCCTCCGTCTCCGCAGGTTCCTCCGTCTCCACGGGCTCCTCCGTCTCCGCGGGTTCCTCTGCCTCCGTAAGTTCCTCCGTCTCCGCGGGTGTCTCCGCGTCATACAGTTCTTCCGAGGCTGCCGGTGTTTCAGAGGACGTAGCGTAGGTAACCGGCTGCACTACACTAAACAACATACATAATGCTAAGAGCAGCGCCAATCCCTTTTTCAGTCCAAACTTCACCTTATTACCCTCCTTCTATCAGCAATCTTATATATTCCACCAAAATAGTCCAGTTTTCGACTTAAAATTCGGGGGCCGCGCCAACATAGGAGACGATTCCCACTGTGTTGGCGCGCCCCCGCAATCCCGCTAGGCCGATATGCTATGCAAAAATAGGTGCAAGCATGAGGTTGGCGCTCAATACGACCTGATCGCCCGCATAATAAGTGTCACCCGTATTGATATCTACCCAATATTGGAAGGTAAACGAAGCAAGGCTGATGCCCATTTCGCTTGCGGTTTTAATCGTGTAGGTGCTTCCAGTCGGATAATTCCCATCTGAGCCACCGCCAACTCCATCGACTGTTACGTAGGTGACATTAACGTATGTCCCCACATATTCCCACTGCGCATAAAGGGTCACATTACTTGTGACAGACAGGGTATCGCCGGCCTGATAGGACGTCCCGGAGCCGTCCGCCGCCGTGTTCCAGCCGGTGAATGTCCAGCTTGGTCTTGAGACGTCGGCTGCGGTAACACTGTAGACGGTATGGGACGCATTTGGGACAATACCGTTTACAACCGTTCCGCCCTGCCCGCCGTTTGTGTCATAGGTTACAGTCAGATAATTGCCTGCCGTATACTCCCACGAGGCATAGAGCGTAAGATCCTGGCTCTGCGCAAAGCTTATGGTATCGCCCACACTGTATTGCTGACCGGACTGGTTTGCCGCGGTGTTCCAGCCGACATGCGTGTATCCGGCCGGGGCGACAATGCCGGCCGCATCCGCCGACTTCACCACATAGTCGCCCAGAAGGAAGGTTTCCGAAGAGGACCCGGTTCCGCCGTTTGCATCGTAGCTGACGGTTGCCCACTGGCTGGGGTCATAGGTCCAGACCGCGTACAGGGTGGTATCTGTGGAAAATTTCATGCTGCCCTGATCCTGATACTGCGCGCTGCCGGTCGCTGTGGTGCTCCAGCCGCCAAAGGTATAGCCCGGACGGCTGAACTCATTTTTGTTCAGCGTCGCTGTCGTGTTCTTCAGCTCAATCTGCGCGTTCATCGTGCCGACCGCGTCGTCCGCGTTTTTATCGAAATTTACGGTGCAGTAGGTAGAGGTAAACGGGAAGTTGAGCTCTGTATAGACCGTTGTGCCCTTATAGATGCCGTGCGAAATGGTGTCCGCGCCGAGGCTGCCGTAGAAATTGTATCCGGTGGCATACATCGTGCCGTCGTCCCCGATGATAAAGCGCTTCCAGTAGCCTGCCCCGCCGTTCACGATCTCGCTTGTGACGTCCGGCGCGGAGAAAATCTGCATCAGGGTGGATTGCTCTCCAACCGCGGAGAAGTCGCCGCCAATGCCCAGCGCGCCGTACATGCTTGTCCCGCACGCAAGCAGTCTGCCGGTGCTGGTCAGAACCGCCATATCCTCATAACCGGCATCAATCTGCACAATCGACTCACCGGATTGCAGGGGAACGAGTGATGTAATATTCTGCGGGGTATTCTTATGCACACGCGCGCCATTGCCCAGCTCTCCACGATCACCCTTGCCCCAGGACCAGAGGGTTCCGTTTTGGGTGAGCGCCAGCATATGATAGCCGTCATTCGAAATCTGAACCACGGGATCCTTGGCGCTGTACACGCCGGTCACCTGCTTAAACTGCTTGTTATAAACGGTATAGGTGCCGTCGCCCATTTCGCCATAGCCGCCATAGCCGCACACATAGACCTTGCCGCTCTCTGTCAGGACCATTGCCGATTCCCAGCCGGCAGAGATTGCAGTCACGTTTTCCGACATGGAAATCTTCTGCGGAACGCCGGTAAACGTGTAGGAGTTGTTGCCCAGCTCACCGTATGTATTAATGCCCCAGGTGTACAGAGTACCCTTTTCCGTAATTGCCATGCTGAAGTTATAGCCTGCTGCGATAGCGGTAATCTTACCGTCAAAATAGGAGGACTTCACCGCTGTCGGCGTCATAATCGGGGTAGCGCTCGCCGTGGTGCCCATACCCAGCTGCCCGTAATAGTTGTAGCCCCAAGCATAGAGCGTTCCGTTGGATGTGAGCGCCAGGCTGTGCGAATTATAGGACGCGGCAATTGCCTCAACATCCGAAAGCCCTGAAATCAGTTGCGGGGTTGTGACATTGTTGATATCCTCGCCTGTCGTCCGATAGCCCAGACCCAACTGTCCAAAGTAGTTTTGTCCCCAGGACCACACATGTCCTGTAGAGTCCAGCGCCAAGGTATGATGTTTTCCAGTTGCGATCGCTGTGACAGATACGTCGCCAACGGCGGCGGCTTTCACATTTGTGCCAAACAGTCCACTGGCCATAACCCCCAGCGTCAATACCATGGCAAGCAGGATAGCAATACATCTTTTTGTTTTTTGTAGCATTGTTGATATTCTCCTTTGTTTTATTTTTTACAGGTCTTTTACTGCCGAAAAAAATAACTGAAACCCAAACCACACTTTTTCCTATTTTTTCATAGCGTTCACGCCTCCTGTTCTTCTAGGCCAAAAAAGCCGGGAAAATATGAACTTTTAAATCGGACTTAATTAATCTACTTTAAAATATACCTTATAACTGCCATCTTGTCAAGATGTTCCATCCATTTTTTAAATTTTTATGTACAATAAATGAAAAATATATTTCAGGCTTATCTAGCCCGGAATAGTGTTTTCTTGTTTCTGATATATAGTCGCTTGCGTCACGGGCGGTCTCTACCAAGTATATTTTATAACTGTTTTGTATCAGAACCGGCCTTTCTCACGAAGAAAAAATACTACTGCTTTCTATTATTGATCAGATCAATTAGAGCATAAATAAACGGCCCGGTTGGGCCGGTAGGGCCAATGGGGCCTTGCGCACCCGTAGGGCCAATGGAGCCGCTTGGACCGCTGGGCCCTGTGGGGCCGGTCGGAATCTGGCATATAAAATTGCTGCAGCACGGATGGCATTGTGGTGTTGCGCAGTTCAGATACATTTTGAAGTCTCCTTTCAGAACTATTTCATTATATTCAGCGGAACCGTTTTATGTTGTGCTGGGCAAGGCGCAGGGCCGAGGCGCAATGCCTTGGCTGCAATCCGCAATATTGAAAAATGCAGGAACACAATAGGTATTGGACCGCAAGAAGCATGAAAAGCAGGAAAGGCGCTTCAAACGGAGCTTATCGTTGCGTTACCACACAAAATTAATCCAAGGGGGGAATGAGTCAAATTTATGTCAACTATTTTGCCCGCAATTCTTGACGAATCTTGCAGAATGCGGTAAAATGGAAAAACAATTATGGTAACATAAAGGAGACCGGCCATGAAAAAATTAACTACATTCCTTGTTTCTCTGATGCTTTTGGTTTTTCTGCTGCCGGCCACCTTTGCCGCCGACACGAATATGGTTGATATCCGCTTTTATGATACAACCTCCGGCTTGTATCTCAGTGCGGTCCAGCTCAATCAAGTGCAGCTTACGCTAAATGGGGCAAGCATTACCGGCGACGTACCAGCCGTCCTGCAGGCGGAAAACGGCGGGACAAGAACCCTCATTCCCGTGCGCCTTGTCTCGGAACAGTTAGGCGCGGAGGTGATATGGCTTTCCGATACGTCGCAGGTGATGATTCTCTATGGTGACGACACGATTATGCTGACCATCGGCTCTTCCATCGCGCTGGTCAACGGGCAGAGCGTCACGCTGCCGGATGAGATCCCCGCTACTCTGGTCTATTATCAGGGCTCAGTGCGCACCCTGGTGCCACTACGCTTTGTCGCGGAGGAGCTCGGTGCCGTCGTAAACTGGGACGGTGACACGATGACCGCTTCCATCTCTACCACTGGAGACAATACCTCCTCCAGCTCCGCTGAAACGGACACCACCGTCACCGACACATCTGCCAACATATCCGCAAGTGATACCGGCCTGTTCACCGGCGTCCAGTCCGACGCGGCGGCGCAGACCTTCTCCATCCTGACCGACTATACCACGCAATACGTGATGAAGGATTTCGACAGTCGGCTGGTCGTCGACCTGCTCGGCGCGGAGCTCTCGCCCGACTTGCCCTCAACCCTTTCCTCCTCCAGTGATTTTATTGCCGACATACAGTACGTCCAGCTCAGTGATTCTTTGGGCTATGGCTGCGATCATACCGTACGCGTGATTCTGACGCTGCCCGAAAACATTACGCTGGAAGACAACCTGACGGTGCTGTCCCTCACGAACGGGGTGTGCTTCTCCCTGACCAGCGCTCCTGTGGATACCGGCACCGCTACCACTCCTGTCAGCAGTACGGCGCGCACCGTGGTCATCGACGCAGGACATGGAGGAACAGATCCCGGCGCGTACTACGAGAGCACCTCCGAAAAGGACATTAATCTTGCCGTTGCGCTGAAAGTACAGCCCCTTCTCATCGCGCAGGGGTATAATGTCATTATGACCCGCTCCACCGACGTATTTGTGGACCTCTATGAACGCGCCGCCATCGCCAACAACATAAACGCAGACCTCTTTGTCTCCATCCATTCCAACGCGTCCGCCACAAGCAAGACGGCGCAGGGTATTCTCACCTACTGCTACCCGGGCAGCACACGCGGCGAAACCTGCGGGAAGATCATTCAGAAGAATATCACGGCGGCAACAGGGGCAAATGATCGCGGCGTCCTCAGTGAAAACTATGTTGTCCTCCGGGAGACCAATATGTGCGCGGTGCTGGTTGAGCTGGGCTTCATGAGCACCCACGACGAGCTTGTAAAGCTCGTGGACGATAGCTACCAGACCAAGCTGGCGCAGGGCATTGCGGACGGCATTGTCGAGTACTTAAATACATTGGATTCATGAGAAAAGCAGCGGGTGCAGGTTTTGTCTGTACCCGCTGTATATTTTTCCGCAAAAATTTACATATTTTTTCATAATTGGTATTGTTTTTTCAAATTTTAATGTTATGATTATAGTAGCGATGATCATTACCTTTGCCATAAAATTCGAAAATGTAAGGAGGACTCAAAAAATGAGAAGTTTCACTACATTAGACTTGCAATATGCCCATAGATTTTACGAATTCAAAGGCGAAGCCCAGTATTTGCACGGACACACGGGAATATTGACGCTTGAAGTAGAAGATACCGTCAACGAAGGTGTCAATATGGTATTCCCTTGCAACGAAATCAAGAAAACCGCTTGGGATATTTTGAAAAACTTTGATCACGCATTGGTGCTGAGAGAAGATGACCCATTGCTCCCCGCTATACTTGATGTTTATGAAAAACAAGGCATTAAGAACGGCGCGCCAAACAATCAGCTAAAAGGTCCTGCTTTCAAGACAGAACTCGCGACAGCATATCCGGAATGCCGTTTGGTCGTAACGAAAGAAACCATGACCGTAGAAGGTATGATTAAAATAGTTTACGATTTATTGAAGGATAAACTGAACATTGCTAAAATCACCTTTACAAGCGGTGTCAATGGCGCGACGCAGGAATTCAACGCCCACAAAGAAATAGACCGCTGCCCGTTGTGCGGTATTGCATTAGATGAAAACGGTGTATGTCCTAAATGCGGATACAAGAAATAGTCTGTGAAAATTACAAAAAGGTGGTTGAAATCGTATGATTTCAGCCACCTTTTTCATTTTCTTATCCTTCCGCAGCCTCAATGAGGCTGCGGGTATAGTCCGCCTGCGGGTGCGCGAAAAGCGCCTCCACCGTATTTTCTTCCACAATGCGCCCCTCGTATAAGACAAGCACGCGGTCACATATCTGATAGACCACATTCAGGTCATGTGAGACAAACAGATAGCTCAGGCCGAGTTCCCTGCCCAGTGTCTGCAGGAGCGTTAGAATCTGCGCCTGAATGGTGACGTCGAGCGCCGAGACCGGCTCGTCCGCGATGACCAACTCCGGTTGGGCGATTAGGGCCGCCGCGATGGCCACCCGCTGCCGCTGCCCGCCTGAAAGCTCCCGCGGACGGCGGGCTGCATATTCCTCCGACAGGCCCACCCGCGCGAGCATATCCAACACCCGCCGCCGCCGCTCCTCTTTTTCGATGCCGCCCATGGCGCGCAGCGGCTCCTCTATGATCCAGCCGACCTGTTTGGCCGGATTCAATGAGCCGAACGGATCCTGAAACACCATCTGGGGCCGCTTGGTGTGGTGGATGATCTCCCCCCGATAGCCGGAGAGCATCCCCAAAATTGCCTTACAGAGGGTGGACTTCCCGCTACCCGACTCCCCGACAAGACCCAGAATTTCCCCTCTGTAGAGCGCAAATGACACATCGTGCAGCACCTGCCTGCCTTTTTTTTTGCCCACTGCGCCATAGCCGACCGTGAGCCCCTTCACTTCTAAAACCGGATCAGGCATGCTTTCGCCTCCTCGTCGGTATCGCGTCAATCAGCTCTTTGGTATAGCTTTCGCGCGGGGCGGAAAAAATCTGTTCCGTCTCGCCGAGCTCCACCAACACCCCCTGCCGCAGCACCGCGACGCGGCTACAGAGCCTCCGCACCACGGCGAGATTGTGGGAGATAAATAAAATACCCATCTCCCGCTCCTCGCTGACGCGCCGCAGGAGTGTCAAAATCTGCTTTTGCACCGTCACATCAAGCGCGGTGGTCGGCTCGTCGGCAATGAGCAGCTTTGGATTTGTGATGATCGCGGCGGCGATCATCACGCGCTGCCGCTGCCCGCCAGAGAGCTGGTGCGGATAGGCGTTATAGATGCGTTCCGGCTCCTGCAACTCAGCGGCGGCGATGGCCGCAAGCGCTTGCGCTCTGCGCGCCTGGTCGGAAAGGGACGTATGCAGCAGCAGCCCTTCCTCCACCTGCTTCCCCACTTTCATGAGCGGATTCATGCTGGTCATCGGCTCCTGAAACACCATGCCGATTTCCCTGCCCTGTATCCGCCGGAGCGCTTGTCGGTCGGCGTGGAGCATGTCCTGCCCCAGAAAGCGCACGGTGCCGGTTGTGACCGTGTCACTGCGCCGTATCAGCCCCGCGATGGTGAGCGCCGTGACCGTCTTGCCGGAACCGGATTCTCCCACCAGCCCCAGCCGCTCTCCCGCGTCCATGTGAAAGCTGAGACCGTTTACCGCACTGCGTCCCGGCCGCGCGGGAAAGGAGACCACCAAATCTTTGACGTCCAGCATGTATTCAGCGCCTCCCTTCCCGGCGGGAGAGACCCTCGCCCAGCAGTCCAAACCCCAGAATCAGCAATACAATAAAAATACCTGTCCCCAGCGCATACCACGGCGCGATGAAAAGATACCCCTGCGCCTCGGAGAGCATCCGTCCCAAGCTCGCCTCCGGCGGCTGCACGCCGATACCGAGATAGCTCAGGCTCGCCTCAGCAAGCACCGCGTTGTTAAACCCGATGGCGATGGTGGAGAGCATCACCGGCATGGTGTTGGGCTGGATGTGCACAAAGATGATCCGCGCGTGGGACACCCCCATCAGCCGCGCGCTCTGCACATAGTCAAGCGCCCGGCAGCGGGCGACCTCACCGCGCGCGATGCGCGCAAAGCTGGGAATGAACAAAATGCCCAGCGCCACAATGACATTCGTCTTGCCCGGGCCCATTATCCCGATCAGTACCAGCGCGAGCAGCACACTGGGAAAGGATGTGACGGTATCGCAGATACGCATCAAGATGGCGTCCGCCCAGCCGCCGAAGTAGCCGGTCAGGCCGCCGATGAGCAGCCCGAACACGAGCCCGATGAGCACCGTCGCCGCCGCGATGACAATGGAATTGCCCGCGCCGGTCAGCACGCGGCTAAAAATATCCCGGCCTAAATTATCCGTCCCCAGCAGATGCAGGAGCGACGGCGCCTGCGTACGGGCGAGCAGGTCCTGCGCGTCGGGCGCATAGGGCGTCCAGAAAAAACCGACAATCGTCACAGCACAGACGATGGCCGTTATGCTGCCGCCGATGATCAGATTGTAGTTCTTTCGTGTACGCATGGCGCAAACCCCGCTCCAGTATGAATTGTACCGTATTTTACCACACTCTTTTTGTATTGAAAAGGGGCGTTGGCAAATTTAATTTGATTTTTACTTGCCATTTTATGAAAAAGGAAGTATACTTTTGTTCGTCAACTAAATATGTCTTGGATCTTCCAAGGAAAAAAGGAGAACTGCGAACATGAAGTATTTTCGTAACGCACTCGCAATTCTGCTGACGGCCACGCTATTGGCTGTTGCACTGTGCGCCTGCACAGGCGACAAGCCACCCGCGTCTGCGTCACCGGATGGAAGCCTCGAGACCAGCAATTCCGAGCCGATTTACGGCGGTGAAGTCACCGTTGGCATCGGTCAGGATTTAGAGGACAGTCTTGACCCCCACAATATGGAGGCGGCAGGAACCAGAGAAGTTCTATTCAATGTCTTTGAGGGCCTTGTAAAGCCCACAAGTGATGGAAATCTCATCCCCGCCGTAGCCAGCGACTATTCCATTGAGAACAACGGAGCGACCTTTGTCTTTACGCTCCGCGACAACGTTCTCTTCCACAATGGGGCAGTCGTTACGGTCGGGGATGTTGTCTATTCTCTGGAGCGCTGCATGGGTAAAGATCGCTCTGAACCGCTGGTTTCGGCGTTTGCCGCCGTGAAGTCGGTAGAAGCCACCAACGACAAGACCGTTGTCGTCAACCTGAACAGTCCCAACCCGGAATTTTTGGCCGACCTGACTGTGGCGATCATTCCGCAGGACTATGACAGCGCAACCCCCGTCGGCACCGGCCCCTTCCGCTTTGCCTCCCACACGCCGCTCGAGAGCGTCGTGCTGGAGAAATTCGACGGCTATTGGGGCACCCCCGCCTATCTGGACAAGGTGACCTTCCAGATCATCGGCAATGCCGATACCATCGCCATGAGTTTGGAGAGCGGCGCGATGGATATCTGTCCGCACATCACCACCACGCAGTCGGCGGGGCTCTCCGACGATTTTTACGTGCTGGAGGGCACCATGAATCTGGTGCAGGCGGTCTATCTCAACAACGCTGTGGCTCCGCTTGACCGGCTGGAAGTGCGGCAGGCCCTCTCCCACGCCATTGACCGCGACGCCATTATGCTCGTCACAGGGGATGGCCGCGGCACCGCCATTGGCAGCAGCATGTACCCCGCGTTCCAGAAATACTTTATGCCGGAGCTCTCGGATTACTACGACTATAACCCGGAAACGGCAAAGCAGATGCTCGCCGACGCCGGTTATCCGGACGGCTTTGACCTGACCATCACCGTCCCCGACTACACGCAGCACATTGAAACCGCGCAGGTCGTGGCGGAGCAGTTCAAAGCCATCGGCGTCAACGTGACCATTCAGCAGGTCGATATGAACACCTGGCTGGAGGACGTCTACCAAAATCGCAACTACGAGGCCACCATCATCGGCTTTGACGCGAAAACCCTGACCGCCCGCGCCATGCTGGAGCGCTTTTCCAGCACCGCAAGCGCCGACAGCATCAATATCAGCAATTTCTCCAACGACGAATACGACGAGACGCTGGCGGCGGCCATGAGCGCCACCGACGAGGAGACGCAGGTCGCCCTCTATAAGCGCTGTGAAGAGATTTTAACCGAACAGGCAGCAAACCTCTATATTCAGGATCTGTGCGATCTGGTGGCCATCCGCGGCAATCTGAGCGGCTACACCTACTATCCGCTTTACGCGATTGATATGTCTAAGGTGTACTATACCGGCTAACGCACATCATTCGCCCCTCCGCAGTGAGCGGGGGGCAACCGGTATCCAAAATTACTCCGGCTTTTAAGGGGGGACGGCAGGCAATGCGTTATTGGGTCAAAAAAATCCTCTTGCTTTTGATCACGCTGTTTGCCGTCTCTCTGTTTGTTTTTCTCGCCTTTCAGATTATCCCCGGCGACCCGGCGACCCGGATGCTCGGCACCAGCGCTACGCCGGAACGGCTGGAGGCACTGCGGGAGGAACTCGGTCTCAACCGGCCCGTGCTTGTCCGCTACGGAGATTGGCTGGGAAATTTCCTGCGCGGCAACGCGGGCACCTCCTATACCTACAGCACGCCGGTCTCCGCCCTGCTGCAGGATAAAATCCCCGTTACCCTTACGTTAAGCGCGATCTCCTTCCTGCTGGTGCTGGCGATCTCCCTTCCGCTGGGGCTGTTGCTGGCGCACCGCGAGGATACGCTGCTGGACAGGATACTCACCCCCATCAATCAGGTGATTATGTCGATCCCTCCATTTTTCACGGGTATCCTCTTCTGTTATGTCTTCGGTATCATATTAAAGCTCTTCGCCCCCGGGAACTATGTCGCTTTTCAGACCGACCCGCTCGGCCATTTTGTCTATCTCTTTTTTGCCGCGCTCGCCATTGCGCTCCCGAAAAGCGCGATGACCATCAAAATGCTGCGCGGCAGTATCGGAATCGAAATGGAGCAGGACTACATTCGCACCGCATATGCCAGAGGGAATACCCGCTATGGCGCGCTACGCCGCCATGCGCTGCGGAATGCGATTGTCCCCGTCATCACCTTTCTCGCCATGACCCTCGCCGATATCATCGCCGGAAGCATTGTGGTGGAACAGGTCTTCTCCATCCCCGGCATCGGGCGGCTGCTCCTCTCCTCCATCTCTGGCCGCGACTACCCCGTGGTGCAGGTGATCGTCGTATTCATCGCGTTTGTGGTGGTTGCCACCAATTTCATTGCGGATATGATCAACCAGCGCATTGACCCACGACTACGACTGACATAAATAAGGGACTGACTCATCAAGAATTCTATAGAATTCTTTAATGCGTCAGTCCTGATTTTCAAGAGAAACACTGCAAAATTCAGTCACCGGCAAGGTTCTTGGTTTCTTTCCACAGGGGGAGTCCTCTTATGCATCCAACAGCCTCACTGGATCGTCCTGTATTCACCCAGTACCTGTCAGCTTTTGCTATTACTTCGGCGGAGCGCAAAATGAACCCCCAGCCAGATCAGAGCAAATGCGAACAACACAAGCCCCCAGCTCAGCAAAACATGTGGGCTTTGATCAACCGTAACGCTTGTCACACCATTCTTTGCCGAAATCACCAGCAACGGCTCCAATTCCACAAATGACGTATGCACAAAAGTGAAGACCAGCACCACCGGTAATATCCAGTTGGACAGGCTTTGAAAGATGTCGGCATTCCGAATCCGAATGCTGCTGTCCAGACTGCCGATGTGGCTGGATATCTCATCCTTGACCGTCTTGCATTGAAATAAATCCATCCACTTACGGTACAGGAAATTACCCATTTCATTGTGCGTCGCCTCTACAAAGTAGCTATCGGCCAGAAACTGGTTGAGCTTCCGGTACAGACTGCTGATCTGTTTATATTTTCGCGTGCGCAGCAGCTGGGCCTGAAATTCCGCCAGCGTGTTTGCCTGTAGCAACACCAGTATATACAGGAATCGCCATTCATCCAGATACTGCTTCTGAAACATACGCTGCTTGCTGTTGAAATCTCCTGCGGAAGGTATGCTGCTCGACTCATGGGGCATAATCACCACCGCCGCGCTCCCACTCCGCGTGTTCGCCACTATGCTCCGCGCATTAATACAGCTCAGCTGCCCTTCGTGCATATCTGCCCCCTCAATCCAACCGCACAGTTGTCGAGCAAGCTGCCGGAGCGCAAAATCCGACACATTCAGAATATGGGGCGTCGTCTGCAGCATATGATACAGCTGCGGCGCTTTGCAGGTCAGGCCAAAGCCTTCCAGTGACGGAAAGAACTTTTGTTGTAGTATGCCTGGTTCCATCTGAGTAATAGCCTCCCGGTATTCACGTTGCTTGGTCAGAAACGCATCCACCCGCATATCCCGGTAATCCGTCTGCGTTTCAACACACAACACACAACACACCAGACCTGTATGCGGTCAGGATGATCTGCATCGATAGCTTTTCCGGGAACAAACCCGCCTGGGCCCGGTCATCCTGCTTGTCCATCCGCAGACAGTGCAGCGCAGTGGTACCACACCGGAATTCATTGACGGCTACATTAAAACATGTACTGTTCTGCAGCGTTTCCACCTCCCAGCCATGCGGTTTGAGACCTTTACACAGCTCGTCAGCCCGCCCTGTAAAAGAAAACGGGATGAATATGTATTGTGTAAAACCCTGCACAACGACTTGCTGGTAGTGCCGGATATGGTAGATCATATCCGTAACAGACTGCAGTGTGCCCGTGTACGGCGTGGCAATAAAGCTCTCGTCCCGGTTCACATACCACGGGTCACTTGTGCGCAGGAACGGTTCCATCCCAAATCCGGGACGCTCCATCCCCTGGTTCCGCTTCAGGCACGCTTTTTCTCCCAGCAGCTTCTGTTCCAGCCTTTGCTCAATCTGCTCAAGGTAGGCGGCAATTGGCGCAAGCGTGTAATTATGCCCCTCTGCCTCCGGTATGGATAGCATCACGTTCGAAACCGTACAGGTAAGCCCCGGAACCGGCTCTGCCGTCTCCACCGAGTTGGGCACAAGTCAGAACATAGCCATGCATCCGCGCCCAGAGGCGGTTGTGCACACATCTGGACGGCCTTCGCCAGAACAGGGCTTTGACCGGCTGTTTTGCAATTTTACCGGTATCCCGCTCAGGCAGGTGCACCAGCGTCGCCTCACAGGCCTGCATATCGGTACCCTGCACCTCCTGTAAAAACGTCTGGTAATCCCGCCGCGCCAACGCCGCGACTTCTTTATACCCCTGCCGGACAATCTCATCCTCCATCAGGTCAATGGTATCCTCCCCGCAGGCATACGCCTCCAGCACAGCATCCATTTCCTGTAGGACAAGGCGGTTGATCTCGCTTTGCGGCTTTCCGTGTCCGCGGTATACCTCGGGCAAAAAGCAAACCAGATTGTAAAATGTCCTTGCTGTCTTGACATTGAGCCGGATCCTTCCGCGGTTCACATCGCCCGCAAAAGCCTGCATCTGCTCCGCCTTTGGCGGAAAAACTCCGTGCTCGAAATAATACCGGGCGAAGAACGCGGAGATGCAGGCGTCTGCATCCGGCCGTATGTGCGTTACAATCGTCACTTGCTCCATCGCTGCAAACGGTGCGATCAGATGTGCATGCGCCAGCAATACCTGTGCTGTGGATGCATAGACTGTTCCGTTTACATCCAACGCGCCTGCCTGTATGGTATTCCCAACGTCAATCCATAAGTGATTAGCATCCATATCCCCAGTGTAACTGGTCCCGTCCGGAACGAATTGATACTCTATCCGCATGTTGTCACCACGCCATTCTTGTATCTTTATAAATTAGTCTTCTACATATTCAAAAAAGAGATTCTCCGACATGTACTTTGTTGGCGTAGTCTGATCCTGATTATATGCGACATACAGCTTCGCGAGCGCCGCTTCATAGGACAGGTTTGTCAGCGTGTGCACACCGGCGCACAGCAGTTCCCGGCTGGTATAGTACATGCTGCCAACACAGTTTCGCGAGTCGTGGATATACAGGTCAATCCCGTTCTGGTTGCACAGATGCGCAAGCTCTACAATGGAATTCTCCTTTGGCTCAATGCAGGCCGTGGAAGAGTGATAAAGGCCGTGTAGAATCGCTGCCGGCCTGCTTTTTTTTAAATCATAGAGGGAATAATCCAGACCCGGGTACGGCTGGATGCTGATCACCTTATTGTCAAACCGGATTTGCGGAATTCCAAAGGCCGCCTGTCGGGCAGTCCCTTGCATATCCGGGTTCATCGGGTGGTGATTGCGAACGAGCTTTCCATGCTCCATCCTGCCAAAATCAACGCCCAGATAGGATCGGTACTGATCTGTCACCTTGTCCGCCTCCAGTAGCCGGGTGCCAAGATAGACCACCAGCTCCTCCGCAGTATTCTGGAAGACCGCGAATACCCCCGGCAGGCCTTCCCCCAGAATAAACTGTACCGCCCCGGCGAAGTTTTGATGCCCATTGCTCTGTGGGTGATCCAGTGCGCGATTGCTGGCAACAAATACAACCGGCAATCCAAGTCCGGCCAATAAATAGCTCATTACCCCGGTTGTATAGGGCAGGGTATCCGTTCCGTGTGTGATGATAATCCCGCTGTATGCAGCCAGATCCATACCGGATAGTGTGTCATATATAGCCGACCAATGACGCGGGACAAGATTTTCACTTAGTATATTCAGTGGCTGAACCGTATCAAACGTTACCTGCATTTCTGTGTCGCGCCTGAACGTCTCCAGCAGGGTATAGCCCTGCGTTTCATCCACATTGATGACTGCATTTGCCGATTTGGAGCCGATCGTACCACCCGTAAAAACTACCAGTATTTTCTTCAAAGCCATTCTCCTTTTATTCCTTTATCGCAACCGCAAAAACGCATTCTTTCTTAAACGGATTTTCCTGCGGGCAGTCCGCACAGACGCATTTAAATGAGACCTCCGTACCGTCGAGCAGTTCTTCCAGCACCCCAGCGCAGTAGCCCATCATATAGTTGCAGAGCTTCTCCTGCTTCTTTTTCCTGTTAAAGCACAGAAAGTTCTCCCGCAGATACAGGTGCCCCTTAATCTCACCTGAGTCCGTGTCAATCTGGATATCATTGCTTACATGGCCCCAGCCAACCTGAGAATCAAACTCACACCATTTGTCAATCTTCATGCCATAGTCCATGCCTTTGTTCTCAAAATCCCACTGGCTGTTGATTGCACTGCCGAACTTCTTTCCCCCGGCAAACCCCATGGCCCAAAGCATCGACTGGGCCAGTTCCTTGTTTCCACTCCGGTTCATCTCAACTAAAAAGGTGTCAAATAGCTGGTTGATCGTATCTACCTTAAATGAAATGTTGCGCGTCCCATCCGCGATATTAATGATAACGCCACGTTCCTTGATCAGCCGGATGTCCGCCAGTTCCTCTGATTCCACGTGTCCCCTGGCGATTGTAGGGGATTTTTCAAAGGACTCTACAATTGCCTTTTCCATATTGATATACCCCAGCGCCGCCAGCAGGTTTTTCAAATAGTTAAAAATCAATTCCGCTTCCAGTTGCCCGCAGTTTTCATCCGCGTGAACCAGCCGGTTGCGCAGGGCCACAATACTGTCAAAATTCATGGAATTTATCAGTCCCAGGTCCCTGCCGGTATACTTTGACCACTTTTGGAGCAGCTTGCTCTTGCTGAACAGGCCAACCAGTTCTCCCAGCCCAAAATCCTGAATGCCTTTTATGTTTTTGCCAATTGCCTTCTCATATTCTACCAGTTCATTGCGCTCCGCGAACGGCAACGATACCAGCGCTTCTGAATAAATCCTGCGAAATACCACTTCAAACAGTGTACTGCATTCCTTGACCACCACCGGATACTGGCCAATTTCAAGTGATTTGGTAATAGAAGTGAGCTTATTTGAAAAATTAACCTGTTCGCCTTCATGATTGATAAGTAAAGTATCAATTTTCATAATAAAACCAACCCCTCAAAGTATATTATGATTATAGAACATTTCCCATCCTATTTCAATGTGTTTCTACCTTGGCTTTGCCCAAACCTACCCCGTCAACCACAGAATCAAAGCAAAACCTAAGAGCTTGTCGCCTGCTTTGCACAGACGACAAGCCCTCTCATGGGTGCAGTTCATTTTATGTTGCGTTAACAGGCTTTCGATGCATCAGCACCTATGCATAGCAGCTTAATAAAACCCGGTGGGATTCTCGGACATGTTGACCATGATACTCTTCATCTGCGAATAGCTCTCCATGATCACCTTATGCGTTTCCCTGCCAATACCGGAGGTCTTGTAGCCGCCGAAGGGCGCGCCCGCCGGAATCGCGTTGTAGGTATTCACCCACATGCGGCCCGTATCAATGCTGCGGGCCACCCGCAGGGCGCGGTTAATATCCCGCGTCCACACCGCGCCGCCGAGGCCGTATTCGCTCTCGTTGGCAAGTGCAACGACCTCCTGCTCGTCCTTAAACCTGATCACAGAGGCGACCGGCCCAAAGATCTCCTCACGGCAGACGCGCATGTCGTTTGTGGCGTTGGTGATGAGCGTGGGGCGCATAAACGCGCCGTTTTTGAGTGCCTCCTCGTCCGCACGGGTACCGCCGCAGGCGATAATCGCGCCCTCGCGCTTGGCAATCTCCATATAGGAGAGCACCTTTTGCAGCTGGCCCTCTGAGACAAGCGATCCCATCTGTGTATCCATTTCCCACGGCAGGCCCACCTTTACCTTCTCAAACGCTTTCACCGCTTCCTCAATAAACCGGTCGTAGATATCCTCATGTACGAAGACGCGGGAACCCGCACAGCAGACCTGCCCCTGATTGAACAAAATTCCCATCTGCAGGCCATCCATCGCCAGATCCCACTGGCAGTCGGGGAAAAAGATGTTGGCGGACTTGCCGCCAAGCTCCAGTGTCGCGGGAATCAAGCGCTCCGCCGCAGCCCGCGCAACGCTATACCCCACCTCGGTGGAGCCGGTAAACGCCAGCTTGTTGAAGCCGGGGTGCTCAAGCATAAAGTTGCCCGATTTTCCGCCGGCACCCGTAATGACGTTAAATACGCCGTCCGGCACAATCCCATGTGTCAGTCGCGCGAGCTCCAGCACACTCAGCGAGGTCATGCTGGAGGGCTTAATCACTGTGCAGCAGCCGCTTGCGAGCACGGGGGCGAGCTTCCACGCCGCCATCAGGAACGGGAAGTTCCACGGCACAATCTGCCCGACCACACCGATCGGCTCACGCAAAATGAGGCTGAGCGTGTTGTCGTCGAGCATGGTGGCGGAGCCTTCGTCTGCCAGAATTGCGCCCGCAAAATAACGGAAGTGCTTTGCCGCGAGGGGCACATCCACCGCGCTTGTCTCGCGCAGAGGTTTGCCATTTTCCAGCGACTCCACCATTGCAAAGTGCGCCGCGTTTTCATCGATCACATCGGCAATTTTCAGCAGGACGTCCGCCCGCTCACTTGCCGTACTGTGCCGCCAGGTTTGAAAGGCTTTCCGCGCCGCTTTGACCGCGTCGTCGACATCCTGCTTGGTTGCCTCGGCAATGTCTGCAAGCTTTTCGCCGTTTGCCGGACAATATGTACTCAGATGTGCCCCATCAGATGCCTGCTTCCATTGTCCGTTAATATACAGCTTATACTCCTTCTGCAGCATTGATTTATCCATTTCGCGTCACTCCTTATTTCTATTTTTTGTAATTCAAGTTACTATTTATATTATAGCATTGTGTATTTTGTCATGTCAATGATCGATAAAATAATAACAATCCAGACAATGTGTCTAACAAAAAGAAACGCGGCTGTAGCAAATCAAAATACTACAACCGCGTTTTCTATTACTATGTGCGCAATGCGTTTAGCAGCCACACCCGCAGCCATTGCCGCCGCAACCGCAGTTGTTGCCGCCGCAACCGCAACTATTGCCGCATCCACAGCTGTTGTTGCCCCATCCGCCGCCGCAGCAGCAAACGAGAATCAAGATGAGAATAATCCATGTACAGCCACTGCCACCAAAACCATTATTGCATCCCATAATAAAACTACCTCCTGAATTATGATGGAAACCTGCTCTTTGGAGCGGTCTCATTTTCATATTATGCGTTCAGGAAAAATGGGTGCGGGGAATAGGATGTTTTTTTGAGAATTTTTGCTTCATGCCATCATTTGCACCTGATTTATGCGTGCATCTGGATTTTTTAGAATCTTGGTACCGCCACCAACGCCCGTGCGCTGTCCGCCGCTGCCGCATCCAAACCGCTCTTTTTCAGCATACCCAGTAGCGTATCTGTACCGGTTTTCATGCTGCCGTCCAATGCAAAATAGGACACATACACCATCTGGGCGCGGAGGAACGAATTCCCCTCAAGCCGCGTAACCTCTCCCTGCGTCAGCAACCCTGTCTCCTTGGCCTTTGCAAGGGACTGGTTCCAGACAAAATCAGGCTGGGCGGCGGTATCACTGTACCCCATCGCACGCAGGACAAAGGTCACATACTCCGTTGCGGTGATGGTACCCTGCGTCGCGAAGATTTTTTCTCCCGCCGCGTTTGTCCCCGCGCCGTTGGTGTACCCTTTGGCATACGCATACGCCAGATACCGCTGGCACCATGCAGGTGCGTCGACAAAGGGGCAGGCACCGGTATAGGCAAGCGCGGCGTCCTCCTCATGGATCAGGCGCAGGAACATCACAAGCCCCTCCGCGCGCGTGGCGCTGCGCTCCAGGTCATAGCCGGAGCCGTAGGCGGTTCCCGTACCTTTTAAGAGCCCCATCTGCGCAAGGGCGTCGGCCAGGGCGTTGTAATCGGTCTGGCTGCTGCGGGCGATGGTGTACGTTCCCTCCAGACTCAGTACCGCCGTGTCCGACGCAATGGTCAGGGATGCGGCGGTGTTCTCCGCCGCCATGTAACGGTGCGATACGGCAAGGGTACTGCCGGTAGCAGCCGTCTGCCCGTCAGTCACGTCCACAACCGCTCCGGCGGAGTAGCTCACCGAGGCATTCCCCGCCAAAAGCAACGCGGTGGAGCCGGTGGGCAGTGTTACAATATCGCCGCGTTTCAGGCGCATATCCCCCAAGCCCTCGGTACCACCAAGTTCTGCAATGGCACTCTGCGTTGTCTCCTGCATCTCCTGCAGCACCGCCTGATACGTCTCGGCGGTGGTTGCGTTGATTTTTGATTCCGCCTGCGCGAGCATGTTTGCCTGATAGGTTTCGGTGAGATATTTCAGCGCGATGAGCGGGTTCTGCCCCGTTCCGGCGCTCGCCGCCACCGCGCCCACCACAATTCCGAGCACAATCAGCAGTGCAATTGGCTTTTTTAATGTCATAATGAACCTCCTGGTTTACGGTCAGTCCTCGTCCCCGATCATATAGCTCAGCGCCAAGAGGCTGTCGGCAAAATGTACGTTTTCAATGACAACCCGCGGGTTGGACACGGTCAGCTCCACATTCGTAAAATTCCACAGCCCCTTCACGCCGCTGAGCGTCAGGCGCTCCGCCGTGTTTGCCGCAACCGACCTCGGCACGGTCAAGACGCCCACGTCGGCCTTATGCTCCTGTAAATATCCGGCCATCTCATCCACATGGTAGACCGGTATCCCCGCAAGCGTCTGCCCGACGAGCGCTACATCCACATCAAATGCCGCGAGCAGGCGAAACCCGCTGCGGTCAAACTGAAAGTTTTCAATGAGCGCCCGACCCAGATTGCCCGCGCCGATCAGCACGGCGGTGTTCCCCTGCGTCATGCCTAAAATCTCCGCAATCTCCTGCCGAAGGCTTTCCACATTGTACCCGTAGCCTTGCTGCCCGAATTCACCAAAGCAGGAGAGATCCTGCCGGATTTGCGACGCGGTCAAGTTCATAATTTTACCGAGTGCGTTGGAGGAGATGCGTTCCATACCCGATTTCTGCAGCTCAATCAAGTGGCGATAATAGCGCGGCAGCCGCCGAATCACCGCACTGGACACTTTTTGTCTTCTCATTATAGGAAACTCCCTTTCCCGGCCTTACACAGAACCCAGTTGCTGTCCAATGCCCAAAAAATCTTTGATCGTACCCATCTGCGCCAGCGTCTGGTCATACCCGTCCTGCCAGAGCGCTCGAATCTTTTCGACGTCCCTCTCTGTCCGGGAGAAGCCCTGTGTATTCTGCGGCGCGATGAGATAGACGCGGCCTTCTTTCTCCAGCGCAAGCAGCGCTTCCCTCGACTTGTTGTATGTCTCCGCCCGCCGCCGCATCGTCTCACAGAATTTCGGATACTTTCTGTAATACAGTTCAATCAGTCGCTGTATTTTCTCCGGCTGCCGGACGTAGCTCCGTTCTCGCGTGAGGACAACCAGCACCCGGTCGCAGCCCTTTTCGAACGCGCGCACATACGGGATGGCATCTGACGCGCCGCCATCCATATAGGGCTTCCCGTCCATGAAGAATACAGGGAACAGAAACGGAAGCGCGCAGGTCGCCTGCAACAGGACGAAATGCTCATCCCGCCGGGGCACCGGGAAATACTCCGCCTCGCCCGTATCCATATTGGTCACAACCGCCTCAACTTCCCCCGGATATGCCTCGAATGTATCATAGTCAAACGGAATGAGCTCATTCGGCACCGTTTCGTACATGAATTTCAGGCCAAAGTAGCAGCGTTTGTTGTGTGGGCGGAAAAAATTGCGCTTTCCCATGTACCGCTTATCATTTCCGAAGCGCGTCAAAATCTCCAAATTGCGCTTTTGCTGTCTGGACACGTAGCTCACGCCGTAGGCGATACCGGCTGAAACGCCGTTGACATAATCGCACATAATATCCTCCGTCAGCAGTGCGTCACACACGCCGCAGGAGAAGATGGTACGAAATGCGCCGCCCTCCATTACAATCCCTGTCTTCATATCTGGCATCCCTTCTTCTCTGGCCACATGTCCACTTATCCTCTATTATACGATAGATTGTGAAAAACTGCAAAAACTTTTCGTTGCTTTTGAAAAAGAAAAACGCGCTCCACCGGATCAATACGGCAGAGCGCATTTTTTATTTGAAAAAACAGGCATCAGCGCTCCGCATTGATCTCGCCGAAAAAACGGTCATGAATCACCTGTACAGCGCGCTCCGCATCCACCACATCGACCAGCACCGAAATTTTGATCTCACTCGTGGAGATCATGCTGATATTGATCCCGGCGTTATATAGCGCTTCAAACATGCCCGCTGCAACGCCGGGGTTATTGACCATACCCGCGCCGACGATGGAGATTTTCGCCACATTGTCATCCACATCAATTTTCTTAAAGTTCAGCCGCGCTGCGTGTTCCTCCAGCGCTTCCTTGGTGCGCGCCAAATCCTCTTTTTTGATGGTAAAGCTGATATCCTTGGTGTTGTCCCGCCCGATGGACTGGAGAATGATGTCCACGTTGACCTTCTCCTTCGCGAGCAGGGAAAACAGCGTAAAGGCAATTCCGGGCTGATCCGCAAGCCCAATGAGCGCCAATCTAGCTACGTTTTTATCCTTCGCCACGCCGCTTACATGCATTTTTTCCATGTTCTTTGCAACCTCCTTGACTTTGGTGCCCGGCTTTCCAGAAAAGCTCGAGAGTACCTCCAGATTGACGTTATAGCGCTTTGCCATCTCCACCGAGCGGTTGTGGAGCACCTGGGCACCCAACGTGGCGAGCTCCAGCATCTCATCGTATGCGATTTCATCGAGCTTAAACGCGCCGGTCACGTAGCGCGGGTCAGCAGTATAGATGCCGTCCACATCGGTGTATATCTGACAGAGGTCAGCGTGCAGCGCCGCCGCGAGCGCCACGGCGGAGGTATCCGACCCGCCGCGCCCCAGCGTTGTGACATCGTCATACTTGTTGATGCCCTGAAAGCCGGTTACAATGACAATCGCCTTCTTATCCAGCTCTGCGAGCACCCGCTCCGGCTCAATGCGCTTGATGCGCGCGTCGCTATAGGCGGAGTTGGTGCGAAAGCCCGCCTGCCAGCCGGTCAGTGAGGTGACCGGATAACCCATCGTCTCAATTGCCATAGCGCAGAGCGCGCAGGAAATCTGCTCCCCCGTGGACAGCAGCATATCCATCTCCCGCTTGGACGCATTCGGGTTAATCTCCGCGGCCTTTTCAATCAGGTCATCTGTGGTGTCCCCCTGCGCCGATAGCACCGCAACCACGCTGTGGCCCATGCGGTAGGTCTCTGTGATAATGCGCGCTACGTTGCGGATGCGGTCGGTGTTTGCAACGGAGGTTCCGCCGAATTTTTGCACAATAATTCCCATGGGATGAAATACCTCCTATTTTACGCAAGCAGACGAAAGCAGCTTGCAATCTCCAGCCCCGCGAGCTTCTCTTGCAGTGCCGTCTCGCTATAGACGCCGGTAATGCACGCGACCTCATGCTCCGGCGCACCAGAACGCGCCAAAAAGCTCACGTCGCCGAGCGCCGCCTTTACGTCGGCAGAGGCAGCCTTTGCGCGTATGTACCACGCACTCTCCAGCGCATCCGGCGGGGTCGTCACATCGTCGCCGCCCGGTCCCCACTCGAGGCATTTATTGCCCGTAATATGCTTTGCCGCATCAATCACATCCGCCACCACAGCGGAGGCGGTGGGCAGCTTCCCCGCGCCGCGGCCATAGAACATCACGTCACCAATCGCGTCTCCTTTGACCATGATGGCGTTAAACACATCCTCCACGCCGGAGAGGGGATTCTCCTCATCCACCAGATGGGGCGCGACGTAGGCGCAGACTTTTCCGGCCTCCCGGCGAATCGCCCTGCCGATCAGTTTGATCTTTCTGCCGCAGGCGGCGGCATAGCCGACATCAGCCAGTGTCACGCCGGTAATCCCTTCCGTCGGCACCTGATCGGGGTAGACATGCCGCCCGAAGGCGAGAGACGCCAAAATGCAGATTTTTCGGCAGGCGTCCGTCCCCTCCACATCGGCGGCGGGATTCTGCTCAGCATAACCGTTTTTCTGCGCCTCCTTCAGCGCCACCGCAAAGGACAGACCGCCCTTGATCATGCGCGTGAGGATATAGTTGGTCGTACCGTTCAAAATTCCGCAGATTTCTGTCAGCTCGTTCGCCGCAAGGCACTGGCTGAGCGGACGGATAATGGGGATACCGCCACCCACGCTCGCCTCAAAAAAATAATTTGCGCCGTTCGCCTTGGCGAGCTGCAGCAGCTCGTACCCGTGCTGCGCCACGAGCTCTTTATTGCTCGTCACCACGCTCTTGCCCGCCCGCAGCGCCCGCTCGGTAAAATCCTTGGCAAAGGTTGCCCCGCCGATGGTCTCCACCACCACGTTGACATCCGGGTCCTGCTCAATCACGGCGAAATCCTTGATAAACTTATCGGCAAATGGACTATCGGGAAAATCCCGTATGTCCACGATATACTTGAGCTGGATTGCGTTATCCATTTTACGGTTGATTTGCGCGCCATTTTTCGCCAAAACCTCCGCCACACCGGAGCCGACCACGCCGAACCCCAAAATTGCCACATTCACCATTGCTGTTTCCTCCATATCTAATCGTTCACTGATCTGTCAGCCTGCCACAATCTCGCACCGGACGACGCCCGTCGTCTCCGATATCTTCGCCACCAGGTCTTCAATTGACCCGTCCAATCCGGACATCTCCGTCCCGACCGAGACAAGCGCGCAGCCGCCGGTCGGAATCCCCTGATTGATGGTCAGAATATTGCCGCCGGATTGTGCAAAACTATTCAGAACGGATGAGAGCACCCCTTTTTCGTCCTTAAGTAAAATCTGAAACGTAACAATTCTTCCGTGCAGCATGTCGCTAAACGGTCGGACGGTATCCTTATACTTATAGAATGCACTGCGGCTGATACCGACCCGCCTGGTCGCCTCGTTGACCGCAGCAACCTCGCCGGTCTCCAAAATCCGCTTGGCCTCCGCCACCTTGAGAAA
The DNA here is from genome assembly GCA_021201735.1 of Oscillospiraceae bacterium. Classification (GTDB taxonomy): domain Bacteria; phylum Bacillota; class Clostridia; order Oscillospirales; family Oscillospiraceae; genus JAJQEJ01. The sequence goes on from JAJQEJ010000075.1 coordinate 33,585, forward strand.
AATCTCCGGCAGGGCGGTCGCTTCCACAATAAAGTAATCGGGGATCTTTCCCACTGCAATCCACCAGCCTCTGTGTCCGTATTGCGCGGTCATCTGTTCTCGCCGCAGAGTCTATTGTAACACAACCCGCCGGAGAAACGCAACCCCTAATTATATCGATTGCCCCATATCGAAAAACCAGCCGCGGTGCGCCGCCGGAATGACCGACGCCGCCCGCGGCTGTTATATTATCATAGCATGCGCACCGGAACAGGGCTTCTATCCGATCGGTACATTTTCGCCAATCGCTTCCTGACCAACCAGCGGCGGCGTTTCGGTACTCTGGGCGACAGGTGCCTGCGTTGCGTCTATCCCCGCGTTACCGTCTCCATCCGGCGGCGTGCCGGACGTCTCCGGATTGTCGGGATCTCCCTCCGGGTCTTCCGTTTCATCCGGGTCGGTTACCGATACCGCACTGGTATGCACCGGGCAGGTGCCAAGGGACCTCAGGTAACTGAGTAGATACACGGAATCGGAGGCGCTGCTCACGCTGTCTCTGGCATAATTGAGCACGGAGATGGTTTTCACCGTCGACGTCTCTTCTCCGTCCACATAGTGGCTTGCGCAGTAGTCGCCCGCCAGATAGTACAGCCCGCTCACCTGCAGCGGCGCACTGGTACAGACCTGTACATCCACATGCAGATCGCAATATTCCGTCGGTTCGTCTCCCGCAAAAAAGTGCCCTGTTACAACGCGGCTGCCGCGCGCGTCATGGGTGCACGCCTGACTCGGCTTCAGACCGCTGTCCAGACAGTAGGTGACGGTTTTGAGTCCTGCGGGTTCGTCGAACGATTTGTTCGGTAAATTCTCGTGGACTTCCGTCATCACGAGCTTCCACATATCGAGCGCCGGATTTTTACTGCCCTTGCTGTAATAGATGCGCTCCGGCGTGTTATACCCCGTCCAGACCGCAGCGGTATAGTAGGGCGTATAGCCGACAAACCAACGGTCATTGTTGGTGTTGGTTGAGCCGGTTTTGCCCGCGACGCTCATGCCGGAAATTTTCGCATACGTGCCGGTCCCGTTGGCGCTTGTGACCACCCCTGTGAGCAGGTCATTCATATACCACGCGGTGGTCTCTTTCATAATCGCCTTGCTCTCGCGCTGGGTGTTGTCGAGCAGCACCTTGCCGTTGGAGTCCACTACTTTTGTATAGGTGCGCGGCGTGATATAGACACCATCACGCGGGAAGGCGGAAAAGGCCGCCGCCATCTCCAGCACGGTCACCCCGTCGGTCAGTCCGCCCATGGAGAGGGGGGCCGTGTTGATGTCGCTGACATACTGCCCGTTCGACGTGCGCCCATCCACCAGTGTTGTAAGGCCGAACTTGTTCTCCAGAAAATCAAAGGAGACCTGCGGCGTCAGTTTTTCCAGCACGCGCACGGCGACCGCGTTGGAGGAGCGCGCAATGGCCTGTGCCAGCGTCATCCGCCCGGTATACGTGCCATAGGAATTTGCAGGCCACGCCGAGCCATTGAGCGTGCGCACCGCCGTGTCGTCAAATACCCCGCTCGGGGAGATTACTCCGAGTTCTAGCGCGGGGGTGTATACTGAGAGCGGTTTCAGGGCGGAGCCCGGCTGTCGCACCGCCTGGCTCGCGTTGTTCCAGATCAGGTTTGCCGTCTTTTCCCCCATGGCCCCTGCAAGGGCCACGACATTGCCGTCCGCATTGACAATGACGATGGCGGACTCAAGCTTCTGCCCGCTTTCCGACGTCACGTTTAAGTTGTCCCTGTTCGTGTAGATACTCTCCACCGTCTCCTGTATATCCGGTTCAAGGCAGCTGTAGATATGCAGGCCGCCGCGAGTGACCATATCCTGCGCAACGGTTTTGGAGTAGTTATAGGTCTCCACCAGATCATTGACCACGTCGGAAATAACCTGTTCCTCATACCATGAAAAAACCGTCTCGGGATTGACTGCACTGTCGACCTTCTGCTCATAAACCAGCTCCTGCGCAATCGCCGCGTCCCGCTCCTCCTCGGTAATGATCTTCTGCTCACACATGGCGTTTAGAATCAAGGTCTGGCGTTCTTTGTTCTTCACCCCGTCATTCCGGTATGGATCATAGACCGAGGGGTTATTGGTAATGGCGATCAGGCTCGCGCTTTCGGCAAGATCCAGCTCGGAAACATCCTTGCCAAAATAGTAATTGGACGCTGTGGAAACTCCGTAGCAGCCGTTACCCAGATAGACGTAGTTGAGATACATCTCCATAATCGTATCTTTACTGTGCGTTTTGTCAAAGTCCAGCGCGCGGAAAATCTCCAGCACCTTGCGCTTGACCGTCACGTCATCGTAGTCGGTCATATTTTTGATCAGCTGCTGAGTAATGGTGGAGCCACCCTGAATGTCTGTCCCGGTAAACATGTACCATGCCGCCTTGACGGTACGCAGCCAGTCCACGCCGTTGTGGGACTCAAACCGCTTATCCTCAATGGCGATCGTCGCATCGGCCAGCGTTTGGGGAATATCGGCATACGCGACCCATTCGCGGTTTACCGCGCCGTAGAGGGAGCGCAGCTCCACATCCTCGCCGGTGCTTTCATCCTGATAATAAATCGTGCTGGCAAGCTCGGTTGTATAATCTCCGGCGTCCAGATGCGCCTCCGGCAAAATGACGCCCCTGATATATATCGCGCTAAAGCAGGCCAAAAAAGCACACGTCAGGATGATAAGAAGGACAATCGTCATGATGACCTTCCCAAGCAGCCCCTGCGGCATGAAGCTTCTCCGACTGTGCTGGCTTCTTCCATTCGTATTTGCCAAATTGATACCTCCGTCATGTGCCCATCTATAAAGTATTTTCTCGGACATTATATCACGTTTTCGCGCGTTGTCCAGCCCATTACATGCCTAAAATAACTGCTTTTTTCTGTTCTGGAATTATTTTAATATTATTTATCCTTGCATTTTCTCTGCCTACGGGGTAAAATACTGACAAAGCACGGTATGCTGCGGTGCCGCCTTGCAGCTTTGCAAATGCAGTGGGAGGATCACACCATGAGTGATGAATTTGGTGCCGATTTTATTACCATCACCGATGAGGATGGCAATGAATTTGAACTGGAGCACCTGGAAACACTGGAGTACAACGGCCAAATTTATATGGCGTTTTTCCCCGTGGTCGACAGTGATGCCGATGTGGAAGAGATTGATTTGGATGAAGAATACGGCCTGATCATCCTCAAAGTAGTCCAAGGAAGCAGCGGCGACGAGCTTGTCACGCTCGATAATGAGGATGAGCTTGAGCTGGTGTACCAGAAATTTATGGATGAATTCTTTGCCGATGAGGACGAATAGCCTCACGTTTGCAACCCTGCCCTTCCCTGTGCGGTCACCTTGTTAAAACCCACATTTATGAAACGGGACGCTGTTCTCGCGGTGCGGATTGCAGGCCTCCCGGCATTGCCGGAAGTTGGAAGCAGTGAAGCGCCGCGGACGCAACCCACCTGCCGTCTGTGCAGGTTTTTAACCGGGTCCCACGCTTAGGGCGGGGTTATATTTTTTATTATAGTCTACGCAAAACGCATGGTTTTGTTCCGAGAAACTTTTTTATCTTGCCAGATACAGCAGTTTGCTGTATAATTACATAATATTCTAAACTGAGATACTTTTACGATACTTAAATTTCTTTATCGAGAGGACGAACAAGCATTATGAGCGCATCAAAGGGCAGAAAGCAACCAGAGTCCGCTGGCTTTGACCATCATTTTTCCCAGCGGGAGCTAAAGGAGCAGCAGGAAGCAGTTACCGAAAAACGCAAAACAATCCTGTATTGGATTATTGGCATTATCGTTGTCGTTTTGGTTGCCGCTTTGCTCATCGGCAACGCAAATGTGAAAAATCAGGTTGCCGCCACAATTGGTACGGAAAAATATTCAGTGGCCGAGGTAAGCTACTTCTATTACCAGACGCGCAATCAGGAGAGCACCATGGCGAACTACGGAGTTCAGTACGGAACCTCTTTCACCTCTTACGACCCCAATACCCCAGATAATGAGCAGTATTACGATGAAGAAAACCTGGAGACCTATGAGGACTACTTCCGTACGACGTCACTCTCCGCGCTACAGGATATGACCGCGCTCTGCGATGCGGCCACCGCCGCCGGCTACACCCTGTCCGAGGATGGACAAGCTTCCATCGATTCGACGTTCGACTCCATTGATTCCGTCTGCATTCAGTATGGCATCACCCGCAAGTCCTACTTTATTCAGTCCTATGGAAAGTATATGACGGAGTCTGTGTTCCGCAATATGCTGACCAAGGCGACTCTGGCCTCGGAATACGAGGCCCTGCATGCCGATGAATACAGCTACGACAGCTATACCGACGAGCAAATTCAGGCATACTACGACGAAAATGCCGCAACACTGGATTCCTACACGTACCGCACAATGTTTATCAGCGGATCCGTCAGTTCAACCACCGACGAGGACGGTAACACCATTGAGCCGACTCAAGAGGAGACTGACGCAGCCATGGCCGCCGCAGCCGAACAGGCGGAAAAGGCGGTTGCGGAGATCAGCGCCGCCGAGGACAAAGAGGCCGCATTTATCGCAGCAGCGCCCAAGTACGTCTCTGAGACCTCCGCGTCCACCTACGAGGATGACCCTGACTACTCTCTTGCCACAACCACGGGTACCAATCTCTCCTCAAGCACCTACGCCTCCTGGCTGATGGATGATGCGCGCCAGCCCGGCGATGTCGGCTCTATGGAGACCAGCAACGGCGAATATGTTGTACTCTTTATCGAGCGCTATGTCGACACAACACCCACGATTGACGTGCGTGATATTTTCATCGCGGCGGAATATCCTGAGGACGATGAGACCACCGAGGACGTCGACGAGTCCCTGACCGCCACGCAGGAATCCATTGACGCGGCAAAAGCAAAATGTGAGGAGTTGCTCGCAACGTGGGAGTCCGGTGATAAAACCGCGGATGCATTCGGCCTGCTTGCCGAGGAGAATTCCGACGATACCACCACCGTGGAAGATGGCGGCAAGCGTATCTATATGACGGAGGATACCCTGAGCTCTCTTGCGACATTCAACGATTGGGCCTTCTCTGACGAGCGTCAGCCGGGGGACACCACAATCATTGAGGATACGAGCAGCAGCGCGGCCGGCTGGCACCTCTTCTATTTCGATAAACACCAGGGCCCTTACTGGCAGTACACCGCAATCACCGCCCTGCGCACAACCGATCAGGAGGATTGGCTCACTGCCCTGAAGGAACCCTATGAGATCAAACAGGAAAAGGGCATATCCCTTCTCTGAGCCCGCTTACAATAAAAAGGAAAGTTTAGGCAGGCGGTTTCGCCTGCCTAAATTTATCAACAACAAACAAGGAGTGATCCCCTTGCCTGAATCACCGGAACATGTATGGATGCCTCAGAATTTTATTCACGATGCTGTGGAAGCAGATCTGGCACCCGGCGGGGCGTATGCGGGTATGCCTGTCCACACGCGGTTCCCGCCTGAGCCGAACGGGTATCTCCACATCGGCCACGCCAAGGCGATTTTTATTGATTTCGGTACCGCCGAAAAATATAACGGTCTTTGTAACCTGCGCATGGACGACACCAATCCCACCAATGAAGACGAGGAATTCGTCTCCGCCATTCAAGAGGATATCCGCTGGCTGGGCTACGACTGGGGTGAACGCTTTTTCTTTGCCTCAGACTACTTTGCGCAGATGTATGAAAACGCCGTCTCTCTGATCAAAGAGGGGCTCGCTTATGTCTGTCAGCTCACGCCGGAGGAATTCAAAGAATACCGGGGCGACACCTCTATACCCGCCCGCTCCCCATACCGCGACCGCCCAACGGAGGAATCACTCGATCTCTTCGCGCGGATGCGTGCGGGCGAATTTCCCAACGGCGCGATGACCCTGCGAGCGAAAATCGACCTCACCTCCGGCAACTTCAACATGCGCGACCCGGTGCTCTACCGCATCAACCACATGCACCACCACCGTCAGGGCAACACCTGGTGCATTTACCCCATGTATGATTATGCCCACCCGCTGGAGGACGCCATTGAGGGTATCACGCACTCGCTGTGCTCTCTGGAGTTCGAGGATCACCGCCCGCTCTACGACTGGGTGATCGAACACGCCATTTTCCCCGCAAAGCCCCGGCAGATTGAATTTGCCCGCCTCGGCATCAACTATACTGTGCTCTCCAAGCGCAAGCTGCGCACGCTGGTGGGCGAGGGCGTGGTCTCCGGCTGGGACGACCCGCGTATGCCCACCCTCTGCGGCCTGCGGCGGCGCGGCTATACCCCCACCTCCATCCGCAATTTTTCCGAGCGCAACGGGGTGTCCAAGACCCTCTCCACCGTGGAGTTCGGCTTTTTGGAGCACTGCCTGCGGGAAGACCTTAATTTAACCGCGCCGCGCATGATGGCTGTGCTCCGCCCGGTCAGGCTCACCATCACCAACTATCCGGAGGGCGAGCGCGAGACCTTTCCCGTTGAAAATAACCCCAGCAAGCCGGAAGACGGCGTGAGAGACGTCACATTCTCACGCACCCTCTATGTTGAAGCAGATGATTTTCTAGAGGAGCCCATCCCCAAGTATAAGCGACTCTATCCCGGCAACGAGGTGCGGCTCAAGGGCGCGTACCTCGTCACCTGCACCGGCTGCCGCAAGGGGGCGGACGGCAGTATCGAAGAAATCTATGCGCAGTACGATCCCAACAGCCGCGGCGGAAATCCCGCCGACGGGCGCAAGGTCAAGGGGGCCACAATCCATTGGGTTGACGCCGCCACCGCGTGTGACGCGGAAATTCGCCTGTACGACAATCTCTTCTCCGATCCCGACCCCGACGGCGGCGAGAAGAATTTTCTGGATTATTTGAGCCTCAATTCACTTGAGGTACTCCCCCACGCCAAGGTGGAAGCGGCGCTCGCCAACGCCTGCGCCCCCGCGTCGTTCCAGTTCCTGCGACAGGGCTATTTCTGCGTAGACAGCAAAGACTCTGCCCCCGGCCGCCTCGTCTTCAACCGCTCGGTCAGCCTGAAGGACAGCTTTAAAATATCCGCCGCCAAAACGCCTTAATCCTTTCAGAAGAGAGGAATCTCCGGCAAGTGTGACCTTGGCAACCGACAAAAAGTATGATAAAATGAGCAATTGATATGATGCATGAGAGACGGGGGGTGATGCGCCTTGCGGCATTTGGTCGATTTTGGAGATTTATCACGTGCGGAATGGGATCAGCTCTACGCAACCTGCAGCGACATTATGGATCACCCCGACAACTATTTGAATGCCTGCCGCGGTAAGGTCGCCGCGTCCCTCTTCTACGAGCCCTCCACGCGCACCAATTTCTCCTTTCAGGCCGCGATGCAGCGCGTGGGCGGAACGGTATTTGGCTTTTCCGACCCGAACGCCACCTCTATCGCCAAGGGCGAAACGCTCAAAGACACCGTCAAAATCGTCTCGGCGTATGCCGATGTGCTGGTGATCCGCAGCCCCAAGGAGGGCGCGGCAAAGGCGGCGGCGCTCTACGCCGATGTACCGGTGATCAACGCGGGGGACGGAGGGCACATGCACCCCACCCAGACCATGGCGGATCTGACCACCATCAGCCGCCTGCGCGGGCAGGTGGACGGGCTGTCGATCGGGCTGTGTGGCGATCTGAAAAACGGGCGCACCGTCCACTCGCTCATTAAAGCGCTGGCGCAATTTGAAGGGGTCAAGTTTTACCTGATCTCACCGCGGGAGCTGGCAGTCCCGGACTATATCCGCGCCTTTATGCAGGCACACGATATGCGCGCGGTGGAGGTGACGGGACTGGATCCCGTCATTCCGCAGCTCGATGTGCTCTACATGACCCGCATCCAGCGCGAGCGCTTTGTCGACCCACTGGAATACGAACGCAACAAGGGTGTCTACATCTTAAACCGGCGCAAGCTCGACCGGGCGAAAAAGGAGCTGCTCGTCATGCATCCCCTGCCGCGTGTGGATGAAATTGCCCTTGACGTCGACGACGACCCACGCGCCGTCTACTTTGCGCAGGCGCGCTTCGGCATGTTCGCCCGCATGGCCCTGCTCACAAACCTTGCAAACCAGCCGCGCGCGGTACCGCCGCCGGTTGCAAGCGGCACAGCACCTCTCTGTACCAATCCCAACTGCATTACCCAGACCGAGCGCTATCTTCCGCCCCTTGTCAAACAGGTTGGAGGCACGGATTGTTGCGGCTTTTGCGACGCCGCGCTATCGTGAATCACACACACTTTGGAAGTTGATTATGAACTGTAGTGTTGTTTATTTTAGTCCAACAAATTCGACTAAAAAAATTGTTGATTTAATAGCCCAAGACATTGCGGCAGACATAACATATTTTGATATTACAAATTATACTACAAATATAGAAAACTTGGTTTTTGGGAAAAAAGATTTCGTTATGATCGGTATTCCAGTGTACAGCGGGCGTGTCCCACGGCTTGTAACGGACACCTTATCTTCTATGCATGGAAATGAAACGCCCATAACCTTGATAGCCACTTTTGGAAACAGGCACTATGATGATGCATTATTAGAATTGAAAACAATCGTGCAAGCAAATGGTTTTGTTGCGATTGCCGCTGCCGCTTTTGCAACAGAACATTCGGTTGTGCAAAAATTTGGGGCAGGTCGTCCAGATGATGAGGATATTAAGGCAATACACCAATTCGCGGAACTCGTAAAAAACAAAATCAATGCATGGGATAACGCAAGTCATACTGATTTAAACGTAAAGGGCAATCCAAAATATAGGAAGTATCAATCTATACCCATTAAACCGCATACGACATCATCATGTACTAAATGCGGACTATGTGCTAAAAATTGCCCTGCCGGTGCTATTCCTATGGATCGTCCTAAAAAAACTGATAAAAGCAAATGTATTACATGTATGCGTTGTATTCGCTATTGTCCACAAAAAGCAAGAGGCTTTTATTCTATTGAGAAATTTTTAGCAGAAAAAAGTTTGGCAAAGTTATGTATTGGGTATAAGAAACCTGAAATCTTTATATAGCTACTACTACGTATTCATTTTATTTACCTTATTCTTTTCCCCTTAAATATGATAAAAAACTGGACTCCAGAAATGAAGTCCAGTCCGTGCGTTAACAACGGAAATCGGGGTTTGTCATGTAAAATATATACACAAACTCCTAACTGCAAAAAACGCCTTTTTTACTGATAGGCTACTTGCTGAATCAAATGCGGACAACTTCTTTTCCGGACTTATAGCGATGGCCTATCGGTAATAACTTTATCAATCAGTCCATACTCCAGTGCTTCATTCGGTGTCATAAAATTGTCCCGGTCTGTATCACGTTCTATTTCCTCAATTGTCCGTCCGGTATTCTGTGCTAATAGTCGATTTAATCTTTGTTTATTCTTTTGCATATAATCAGACATTATCTTAATATCGCTGGCGGGGCCTTGAATTCCTCCTGATATTGCAGGCTGATGAATCATAATTTCAGCGTTTGGCAAGGCAAATCGTTTTCCCTTCGTACCGGCCGCAAGTAAAAAGGCTCCAAAACTTGCTGCAAGTCCAACACAAATTGTAGATACATCACACTTAAGGTAATTCATTGTATCAAATATAGCAAAGCCGGCCGTTACGGAACCGCCCGGGCTGTTAATATAGAGGCTAATATCTTTGTCCGGGTCTTGCCCTTCAAGAAAGAGTAATTGTGCAACGAGCAAACTGGCTGTTGTATCATTGACATCTTCACCCAAAAAAATAATACGGTCGGAAAGAAGGCGGGAATAGATATCGTAACTACGTTCTCCCCGACTTGTTTGTTCCACAACATATGGAATGGTCACGCGGCCACCCCCATCTTGCTACAGATATAAATACTGAGAACTGGTTGCACATGATATGCTTTTCTTAGCGGTGTATATCGCCTCCCCAGCCGATATTTTAACGGTGAGCAGAGATAAGCGTTGCTAAACACATTGGTAAAAGTCTGCTGCGATTGATATCCCGCTTCATATGCAATATCTATGATTGCTTTATCTGTATAGACCAGTTTTTCTGCCGCTGCTGATAAACGCCGCTCCAAAACGTATTGATGAATGGTTACGCCAACCTGTTCTTGAAAGATGCGGTTCAAATAAAATTTTGAATAGCCGATTCTATCTGCTATTCCATCAAGCGATAAGGCTTCCTCATTCTTTTTCAGTTGCAACTCAATATATTGGATGGTGCTTTCTACAATTTCCGATTTATTCATGCAATCAATCCCCATCTCTAATTGAAATTATAACTTATTATAGACCAAACGCAATCCAGTGTCTTATCAAAAATTGCCGTCTGCATTTTGTTGCTTTTAGACAAAATACATCACGGCAATTCACTTTATTGAATACTGATCACTGATTAAATGCTTTCATCAGTGGAGGCTGTAGACAAAAGGGATTGGCTTGCAAGACGGAAAGGAAGAAAGAGTGAAAGAAACCCATCAGGGGTGTCTTT
>JAJQEJ010000025.1 GCA_021201735.1 Oscillospiraceae bacterium
TTGCGGGCACCGCTGCATGATGCAGTGATGCCCGCTTTGTCTTCGGTCTGAGGCTGTAGACAAAGTCTACAGCCTCAAAGTAGAAAAGGGAGCTAGTATCGATGCCACTTTTCCGCGCTGGATGATCATTCGTCAGATACAGAAGTCTCTTCCGGTCCTCTCGCGTCAGACTGCATAGTGCCATTGGCGTTGGACGCAGGGTGAAAAGACTCCGTCTCCTCTGGTACAACGAACTGGTTTTGCTCCGGAGGCGTTTCCCTTCCTTCGAACACGCTTACCTGACCATCAATTAAAATACGATAGTTAATATAGCCCCACACTAGGATTGCGCCACCGGCAGCCCCGCTCCCATTGATCATGATGAGTAGGAAAGACATCACGATAAAGGCACATATTCCATAAATTATGGTAATCCACTTTGCTTTTTTAGTGCTAACCGGGGCCTTTCTGATTGCGTAGCGATAGATGATAATGGGCAGAGCGTAGACGGCAATTGTCAGAAGAAAGCTAAGCAGAATATCCCCAAGGCGAAAGGGGCTTGTCAGGTCGGTGTCAAGACTTACGGCATTGGCAGTACCGACCGGCGTTGAAAATTCCGCACTGGACAGCAACGCCTCAAAATCCTCGTAAATGGCGCTATCAGGTGTACCGCTAACCTGGAATAAGTACATATAGCCATTGTCAACCATGATCATACGCGTGAACGTTATGCTGAAACTTGCATCGTACATTTCTGTATCCGAGGTAGTGGTTGCCATAAAATATTCGTTCCCGCCATACGTGCGTATACTGATATCATCACTCGCAAGTCCGTAGCTTTCCGCAATATCAGCTTTCGTAAAACTACTATTATTGATGTCTGATCTACTGTATCCAAGGCGTTCTGATGCGGATAATTCATTCCATACATCGTAACTACCATATATGATCAGCATTCCCTCTTCCTCCAGAGATGAAAATTTGACATCTATGTAGTCTCTCTCCTCAGAGAGCGGTTCTTCCACCCAGTTCGCCGGAACGGTAAATGTTGTCTGCGTTTCCGGATCGGTATAGGCAAACGCATCTGTTGGCGTATATTCTGCTTCCTGCGTCTTGGTCGCTGCGGTGAAGGAAACGCTGTCAACAATACTCGTGAGCTCTGCCTTGCTTGATGTTGAAATTTCTCCCGCATATGAGCGCATGGTTATGTTAATTGCCTTGCTATCGTAAACCGTATAGTACTGCAGTCCGTATACTGTAGCGGCTTCGTCAGGAATACTGAACGCTATCTTTAAGAATTTTGCTTGTGCATGCTGATAAATCTCCGAATTGATAAACGTCGCACCACTGCTGCTATACTGCGACGCTAAAGACGTTGCCAATGTCGAGAGCGTTGTATCGCTGAACATATTAAAGTCGTCCAGCGGACTATCCATCATAGTAATAATAATTGCGCTGCCACCGGAATCATCTGCGGCCTCGAGATATACATTCTGTTCATACATATAGGAGGACATATCCTCCTTCGTAATCCCAAATCGTTGCAAGGTTGGGTCGCTTGAGTCCATGTCTCTTGTGAGCACATGATAATTGGATGGTATCGATACTGCAAGGCCGAGTTCATCAAGCGAATACTCTGTGCTTTCAGTGGCGTGTATCGGTGTAGCCAGCATAAAAAGCATCGCGCAACCACTCAGTATATATAAGTTTCTGTTTCATTTTAATCTCCACTCTATAAAAAATTTTTGTAGTTAGACCATAATGAATAATGCCACGCGTCGTATCATAATACTTCCCAGTTTCAATGTCATAGTATTTTCCGATTACTATGCCAAAATCAACAGTTTCTTTCGTGTTGGTTGCAACAACACCGTTTCCAGCCCCTTCTTTAAGCAACTTATGGGGGGGGCCGTTAGTATACGGGGCGTTTTTCCGGTTACTCTTTGCTGGATATAGTTTTTTGTTCCTTCAATATGCTTATCTTCATGAATTGTGCTGTTCGCGCGCCCACCTTTTGTTTTTGGGAAACCGCCGCCGCCTCTGTCTCCGCCCATCAGACCACCGCCTTTCGAACGGTGAGTGCGTAGTTTTCTATCTGAATGATCTCGATACCCTGATCCTTATACTGCCCAAAGATGTCATCAGGCGTATAACTATAATTTATGATCGTATTAGGCGTCAATACTTCCACCATCTTAGCGAGACCTTTTGTGAAATAGTAGCGGTCGGTTTTATTTCGAATGCAGCCATTTGTGCTGATCGCCACAGCACCACCCTGCTTGATGCCTTCAAAAAAATTTGTCGTTGATTTGATAGTGCGGATGTGCTATCATGATTTTAATGAGATGTCTTGAAGTCATATCCGAGAAAGCATGTCTGAACCGTTGCCGCGGTTTTGACATGTTTTTTCATTTTTCCAAGCAATAAGCATCACTTTTGACTTTCTCTAGCTGATATGCTGCAGCGTCAAAAGAAACGCCACACTCCTTTGCGATTTGATCAGGATTCATGTTTGCAATCAAGTGCGCGGCACACATAAGTTCTCCGGCAAGCGCTTTCGCCTGCCATTCCGGGTCTTGACATACCGGTACAGTCGCCCCATCAAATGACCATGCAAACTTTTTACGCCGCAAACAACAAGCAGCATATAGTGGGCAATTTCATGCGCAATTGTCATTCGATCACGCCCACAACCGCCTAAAGCACCTGTATAGACATCTTCTCTAATCCGAATACACCGGTTTACCACATCGGTATCCCCATGCTTGCTGGCTCCCAATTCTGCTTCCGGTACAATTTCATAGTAAAACTCCGAAAAAAGCGCTGGCATTACATGCTCCATAAAAGAGATAACTGGAAAACGCGGAATGTCTTTAAACCCAACGATTTGACGGATTCGCAATACCAATTGCCTAAGCTGCTGTCTGCTTAGGGGTTCTACGATATACGCCAATATTACTCCCCCTATTTCCCTTGAGCAGCTCTCTGATTTTCTCAGCGGTTGCATCATCAACATCCGAAAATTCGCGCGCAAACAATATGGCGGTTTCTCTTTTGGCTCCGAAAAGATTGTTCATGTCAATCTTTAGGCTTTTTGCGTCCGCTGTGGAAGCGCTTCTCAGTTTTTGAGCAGCGTCATCATCAAGGCTGTAAAGCGCAATGATTTTATCGGCCCATTCATCAGGAACGGAACGCTTGCCTGTTTCCACGGCCAACAGATACGAAGCTGTACATCCCAGCTTGTCCGCCATGTTCTTAATAATTTCTCCACAGTCGATACGCAGCTTGCGAAGCATTTTGCCAAACTCAGTCAACATATCAAAACCCTCCTTTGCTTCCTGGGTGTTGTAGCACAGTTTTGACCATTTTGTCAATATATATATTGAATCTTTATCGTTTTTGTTGTGCTGCGAAACAGGCCGCCCAAGCCTTGACCCTGTTGTATTGGTCAAAATGGCGGTCATCCAGTACATGTTCGGGATCCGAAGCATGCGGCAGACGGCAAAGGAAATCGAGGTCAACAATGCCTACCGCTGGTTTCTGGGACTGGATCTGCGGATTCGGTGCCGCATTTCACAACCTTTGGGAAGAATGATCACCGACGCTTTGCGGGCACCGCTGCTTGACACAGTGATGCCCGCTTTGTCTTCAGTCTGGGAGCTGGCGCATAAATGCGCCAGCTCCGTATACATATTGTATTAATTGCCGCACTCAATGGAGATAGCGTTAAAAACCTCCAACAGGTCATCAATTTTATATTGCGCTTTCCCCTCCGGCCCGGAGTCGAGTACGCACTGGCCCTTATCCATCATGACCAGCCGGGTGCCGTAGTCCACGGCAAAGCGCAGGTTGTGCGTCACCATGATGGCGGTCACGCCTTTTTCCTTTACAATCCGGTCGGTCAGATCCATCACGTTTTCGGAGGATTTCGGGTCGAGCGCGGCGGTATGCTCGTCGAGCACGAGCAGGTCGATGGGCGTCATGGTGGAGATGAGCAGCGCGAGCGCCTGCCGCTGCCCGCCTGAGAGCGCGCCGACGGGGAGGTGAATCTTGTTCTCCAGACCGAGGCGCAGCAGCTCCAGCTGGGCGCGATAATGATCAAGCCGCTTACGGCTGACGCCGATGCCCAGCCCGTAGGGCTTTCCCTTGTTGTCTGCGAGGGACAGGTTTTCCAAAATGGTCAGAGACGGGCAGGTGCCCTTGACCGGGTCCTGAAAGACTCTGCCGATGCGTGCGGCGCGCAGGTACTCAGGCATCCGGGTGATATCCTGTTCCCGCAGGTAGATGCGCCCGCTGTCGAGCGACAATGTGCCGCAGATGAGGTTGAGCATCGTGGTTTTGCCCGAACCGTTCGAGCCGACGACCGAGATAAACTCCCCCTCGCCGATGGAGAAGGAAAAGTCGTCAAACACCCCCATTTCGCTCACCGTGCCGGCGTTGAAGGTCTTTGCGATGTGCTCCAGCCGCACCAGCGTCTCAGGCATGCTCCGCGCCCCCCTTCTGCTTTCCCATGCGGTCTGTGAGCAGGGCGATGACGAACAGCACCGCCATCGTGGCCTTGAGGAAGGTGGACGGCAGCCACAGCATGGCGATGAGCAGCACCGCTTTGTAGATCACCATACCAAGTACCGCCTTGGTGGTGCCGCCCATCCGCCGGATGCGTCCGAAGACGCTCATGCCGATGATGACGGCGGCAAGCGCCTGCACCACCATGCCGGTGCCGATGGTGACGCTCGCGCTCTCCGATTGCTGCGCGAGTACACAGCCGGAGAGTGCAGTGCAGGCGTTGCCGAGCGCAAGGCCCATAATTTTCAGCTTCCCCTGATCCTGCGCCATGGAGGTGACGAAATACCGGTTGTCCCCCACCGCCCGCAGGAGAAGCCCCTTTTTGGTGCGCAAAAACCAGTCCATCAGGAGCTTCACGACGAGCACCAGGACAAAGCTCAGGATCAGCACGCGGTATTTGTACACCCCGTCCGGCAGCAGCTTCATAAAGCCCGAGGTGAAGATGGTGGGCTTGTTGTAAAAGGGCAGCGTGCTTTTTCCCATGATGCCGCCGAGGACAAAGAGGTTCACAGACCATAGCCCCGTCATGACGATGATCCCGGCGAGCAGGTCGGTGACCTTTAGCTTCACATGCAGCAGCCCCGTAATACACCCCGCCCCCGCACCGGCGAGAAAGACAATGATGCAGACCAGCCACGGATTGACCCCCACCGTAATGAGCGCCGCGGTGAGGCAGGCACCGAGAGGGAACGTCCCATCCACGCTCAAATCGGGAAAGTCCAGAATTTTATAGGTCACATAGACGCCGATGACCATAATGCCGTAAATAAACGCTTCCTCCAGAATGTTTTTCAGAAGCGGGAGAATCAGATCCATGACCAGGCTCCTTCACGTTGGTTTACGGTTATTCGCTCTCGTCCAGATTTCTGGCGTCTGCATAGTCCGCCGGAATGGTGATGCCGAACTTGGCGCAGTTTGCCGCGGAATAAACGGGAGTGGACTCCGATATCACCTGCACCGGCATGGTCATGATGTCCGCACCGCCGAGCACCGCAGCCGCCATTTCCCCGGTCTGCACACCAAGATTGATGTAGTCGAGCGACTCGGACGCGACGCAGCCGTTGGTCACCTGCTCCTCCTCACTGCCGAAAACGGGGATGCCCGCCTCATCGGTGGCGTGAAGCAGAGTGGATAGATTCGCAACCACGTTGTTATCGGTAAAGTTATTGACGCAGTCCACGCCCTTTGCCACAAGGGCCGTCGCACCGGCGGCAACCTCGGAATCGTTGGTGATGCCCTGATCCACGACGGTAAAGCCGTATTCCGGCGCGAGCACCTTAAACTGCTCCAGATGGGAGATGGAGTTTGCCTCGCTTGTGGTGTAGAGTACGCCGATGGTATCGGCCTCAGGCATGAGCGCGCGGATCATCTTGAGCTGGCCCTCCAGATTGAGCGCGTCTGACGTACCCGTTACGCCGCTCTGCGGGTTCTCCAGACTCTGGACAAGCTGGGCGTAAACCGGGTCGGAAACGGCGGAGAAGATCAGCGGCACATTGGCCTCCTGCGCGGGCATATAAGCGCTGGTCGCCGCCGGCGTGGCGATGGCGATCATGATATCACAGCCGGAGGAGATCATCTGCTTTGCCATCATGTCGCAGGTCGCGGGATCTGTCGCCGACCCAACCTGGTAGTCAATGGTAACGCCGTTTTCCCCGTCCACATAGCCCGCCGATGCAAGGCCCTCAATAATGCCGGCGTAGCAGTTGTCGAGCGACGGATGGGGCGCATACTGGAGAATGGCGATTTTGACATTGTTTTGCACATTTTCCTCTCCCGCGGTCACGTTCTCCGACGGAGCGGCACTGTTTTCCGCTCCGCCGCCGGAGCATGCGGCAAGGGTGAGCGCCATCGCCGCGGCGCACGACAGGGACAGGAGCTTTTTGATTTTGTCTTTTCTCATACGATTACCTCCACAAATTTCGTCTGCGGGCGGTAGGCGGCGCAAAAAACAAAAAACACTCCTGCCCCGTTTCGGGACAAAAGTGCCTCCCACTTCTGCGATACCACCCAAATTGATGCAAATTGCGCCCACTCGCTTCACGCACCACCATGCGTGCCCGACGGATAACGGGTGGGAACCCGTCGGCATCTACTGAGCGCATACGCGCCGTTCAAGCCGCCCTCCAAAGTCCATTCGCCGAACACCTCAGGCCCCGCTTCCACCCGCCGGGACTCGCTACATCATCGGTTCTTCCGGTTACTGCTCTTTATCAAAGGTTTTTTCATAATAACACGTTCATTATAGGTATTTTGGATGCATTTGTCAAGCCATTTTTCTCCGCCCCCTTGCCCCTACTCGTGATATTGTTAACTATTTTGTGATAAATTTAACTTTTATTGACATTCCGATAGGGCAATGTTATTTTGAGATAGTCTTCGAAAAACTATTTTACGCCGAGAGGAGAAATTTGATATGTTACATGATTTTTCGGGAAAGGTTGTTGTCGTAACAGGCGCAGCAAAAGGAATTGGCCGGTGCGTTGCCGAACGATTCTATGCGACGGGGGCCAGTGTGGCCATTTGCAGCATTGCACGGGATTACGCGGAAACCATTTTAACAGAAATTGCGGGCGACCATCAGGAGAGAATATTTGGCAAAGCGGCTGATTTGACAAAGCTTGATGAGCTGCAATCTTTTTTTGACGACGTAGTCAGGAAATTCGGGAAAATCGACGTGCTGGTCAACAACGCCGGGATATATATTATCTCACCCTGCCTGGACGTAACGGAGCAGCAATGGGACGCGACGCTGGATGTCAATTTAAAAAGTCAATTCTTCGCATCCCAGTGCGTTGCAAAGAATATGACGGAGCGAAATGCGCCGGGGGTGATCATCAACTTTGCCTCCATCAACGCCCAGTCTATCGTGAATAACAGCGCCGCCTATTGCGTGAGTAAGGCCGGAGTTTCTCAGCTGACAAAATGTCTTGCAAAGGAATGGGGTCCGCTCCAGATACGCGTCAACGCGGTTGGGCCGGGGAGTATTCCCACCGACATTAACAAGGACATTTACAGTAACCCCGACAAGCTGAAAGATCTGCAAGCCCGGCTTCCGCTCGGCAGACAGGGGACAAGAGATGAAATTGCGGATGCGGTGCTGTTTCTGGCCTCCGACTCCGCCTCCTACATCACCGGACAGACGCTGTTTGTCGATGGCGGCTGGTTGCTTTCCTGACAGGCTACACTACATAACGTAAGGAGGATGTGTCTATGTCTGCGCGTACAAAGCCCATAAACCGAGGGCTGATCATGTTTGCGGCATTCTTAATCATATTCTGTTCGGCCGGAAATAACGCTTTTTCCGTTTTTGTCGAGCCGATCAAAGAGCTGACCGGTGCCGGAGACCGCGTCATGATTACCATGACGCTCTATCTGTTTACTATGTCTTTCTTCGGCATTGTTTCCGGCTGGATTGTCGATAAATTCGGTCCCAAGGTGGTCATGTACATTGGCGGTGCGCTGTACGGTCTTGGCTGGGTTGCCACCATGTTTATCACATCGCTGGGCGGCCTTTATTTTTGGTACGGCTTTGTGGCCGGCGCGGGCTGCGGCCTGATTTACAATTCCACCATTGCCACGGCACTGCGTTGGTTCCCTGAAAAGCGGGGCACTATGTCGGGCCTGCTGTTATGCGCGGCGTCACTCGGCCCGCTGCTTCTGGCACCGGCAGGGGCATGGCTGTATGATACGATCGGTGTGCGCGGGTTCGCCGTGATCGGCATCTTTTTTCTTGTAATGATCTGGGCGGTTGGCTGGATTCTGCGCGTACCGGAACAATCCGCTGAACAAGCGGCGCAGGCATCAATGGACAAGGACTATACGCCCGTCCAGATGTTGGCGACACCGGTATTCTGGGCCATGCTCATCCTGTTTGCCATCGCATGTACCGCCGGTATTATGATGGTGGGCAAGGCCTCTCCCATCGCACAGGTGCAGCTCGGCATCACAGCCCAGGCGGCCGCGTTCATCGTCAGTATCAATTGCATCGCAAATCTGGTTGGCCGGTTAATCATCGGTCGACTCTGCGACACTTTGGGTGAACTAAAATCTCTGGCGATTATCTTTGTCCTGACCATTGTCGCGCTCATTGGCCTGCGCTTTTCCTATTCTACCGCAATGTTCGTTGTATTTATCGCGCTGCTCGGCATCTCCTTCGGCGGCGTGTTGGTATGCTTCCCGCCGCTCACCTCCAAGACATTTGGCGTGCGAAATTCCGGAATCAATTATGGCATTATGTTTTTCGGGTATTCCATCGGCTCCTACATCGGCCCCCAGATCGCCTCAAGAGCGTATGATGCAAGCATGGGCGTAAACGCCTATTCTCAGGCGTTTTTATACGCAACCGTCGTCGCGGTAGTTGGTCTGGCTTTCAATCTGGTCTTCCTTGTTGTGCTGGCCAAAAGAGGCAAGAAGACTGCTGCGGCAGTTGCAATAGAACAGGAGTTATCTTAGGGCCAACTGAAAAACAGAAAGCCATTGAAAACAGTGGAATAACGGCAGAAGGAGAGGTAGCATAAGAGCAAGGAAACGGCGAAACGTCGTAATTTTGGGGTAATGGGGATGAACGCCCAACATTGCCTCCGCGCTTTGTTGCCCTTCTTACTCTATCCACGTTTTCGCGGCTATCTTCGCCACCAAAGAAACAGGAAAAGAGGAATGAAATATGAGACGAGAACTTCCTTCTAACAATGTCTCTCACAATTACAGGGCAGTATTGGATACATTCGTAAAAAAATTGTTGGAGCAGCAATCAGAGAATATCCAAGCTGTCCTGCTTTCTGGCAGTTATGCCAGAGGTGATGCAGACGTTTCTTCGGATTTGGATATATGGTGTCTGTTTCAAAAGATTAACTATGACATCCTGACCTCAGTAGGTAAGGTGGCTCGGTCATTGCCAGTGCAGTATGATCAACTGGAATTGAATGCTCAATGCTTGACAGTAGCAGAATTTGAATGCGGTCATTTCTCAAATTTCATATCGCCACCGGTAATTTATTTGGAATCTATTTTGATTTACGGCAGCTATGCAATTCGAGAACCTTCTACCGATGAGATTGAACACACCTACAAGAAAATTCTTGCAGAAGTATTATTGACTGTACGGCATTACATCTGTGTGGAAGAACCTAAAGAAAATCTGACATATCGAAAGCTGTCTGCATTTATTCTGAAACCACTCATGTTCGCTCTGCGTCTGGAAAGATATTCAAATGCCGGTCATTATCCTCTATCTACTACCGATTTGCTTCAAGCTTGCGAATCGGATTATGCTGTACTGGTTAATTGGTTTTTGCATAGAGATTTACTCGAACTGCATGTTTTGAATGACCACCAGCATGTTCTTGAAACATTGTCATCTCTCATTGAAAATCTGCTCTGATTAATTTCTTTTGCCCTCTTGACTTTTTATAGCTGGTCCTTCTCTTTTTTGTACCGGATTTATATAAAAACAGGATGCCTGGGATATTCCTCCTATGCACCCTGTCATGTTCACGCACCTCTCCACCGTTTGCATACATAAAAAGAGAGCTGTTTTGCGAAAAAACAGCTCTCAGACCGAAGACAAAGCGGGCATCACTGCATCATGCAGCGGTGCCCGCAACGC
>JAJQEJ010000007.1 GCA_021201735.1 Oscillospiraceae bacterium
TGGGCTTTCTGCTTTTCTTTCTCTTTTCCTCTTGACAATTCTTAGCTGGACTTATCTTCTGATGTCCTCCCCCAGTATATACCGGTGTAAGGGGCGGTATACAATCGCGAAGACCACCAGACACAGGACGGTGTCAATGGCCATGAAGCTCCCGTTATAGGCGAGGGAATACATCCACGGGTTGGTAAAGGTCGCGGCGAACAGCTCCGTCGGCGCGAGAATGGCATAGATCGTGATGCCGCTGATGAAATGCACCACAAACCGGGCCGCCGCCCCGACAATTGTCCCGGCAAACACGCCGTATTTCCTGCCGCGAAAGAGACCCGCAAGGCCCAGCGGCGTAAACGCTACCAGATAATCCAGCAGCAGAGACTGCCAGCCCCACGCAATCGCACCGTCGAGCAGCATCTGCAGCAGACCGAAGACAAAGCCGACCAGCAGCCCCGGCCGCCACCCCCAACGGATGGCAAAGAACAGGATGGGCAGCATATCCAGCGTAATGGAGCCACCGTTGGGGAACCGGTAGATACGCAGATAGCTCAGTACGACGGCCAGCGCGACCATGATTGCTCCCTCACAGAGCATACGGGCAGAAAAGCGTTTTTTCTTGCTGTTTGATGACATGGGATCGTTCCTCCTAAATGAAAGATGTACCGCAGCGCAAACCTGGATAGCGCAATGCGGTACGAAGGAGAAAGACACCACTGCCACGGTGCCGTGAATCGCTTCCTACGCCGGCATTACCCGGATCAGGTTCAAGGGACATGCCACAGCTATGCAGCAATCTCAGCCGGACTTGCGTCCAGCGCCCCTGCTATTCGATTTGTATGCGGTCTGGAATGACAGAGGAAATATTCCCCCTGTGATTCCCTCCTATTTTATCAGATACTCCAGCTTTGTCAAGACCGCCTCAAACCACGGCGGCAGGGGGCACTCCAGTGTCACGCGCGCTCCGCTGCGCGGGTGGAGGAAAGACAGGCGGCGCGCGTGCAGGCACTGCCCCGCAAGGCCCGGATAGGGCTTGCGGCTTCCATACACGGTGTCGCCAAGCAGCGGATGCCCCATCGATGCCATATGCACCCGGATCTGATGGGTTCTGCCCGTCTCCAGTGTACACTGCACATGGGTATAGCCCGGGTAACGGTGTAAGACCGTCCAATGCGTCACCGCAGGGCGGCCCCGCTGCAGATCCACCGCCATCTTCTTGCGGTCTGTGCGGTGGCGCGCAATGGGCGCGTCCACGGTGCCGGCGTCCTCCCGGAGCGTCCCGACGCAGACCGCCTCGTACTCTCTGCAAAGGGAGTGATCCTGCAGCTGCGCGGCCAGCGCCGCGTGGGCAGCGTCATGCTTCGCTACAATCACCAGCCCGGACGTGTCGCGGTCAATGCGGTGGACAATGCCGGGGCGCAGTACGCCGTTGATGCCGGAGAGGCTCTCCCCGCAGTGGTACAAAAGGGCATTGACAAGCGTCCCGTCCGGATGCCCCGCCGCCGGGTGCACCACCATCCCCACCGACTTATTGATCACAATCACGTCCGCGTCCTCATACACCACGTCGAGCGGAATCTCCTGTGGCAGAACATCCACCGGTACGGGCACAGGCAGGCGCACATGGTACGTCTCCCCCTGTACTGTCCTGGCGTTTTTCCTGACCGGCGCGCCGTCCGCGCGCGTCACGTTCCCTTCCGCGAGCAGGCGCTGCACCGCCGCGCGGGAGACGTCCGGCAGCGCGCGGGTCAGGTATACGTCGACCCGCTCGTCGCCCTGCTCAGCCGTCAGCGTCAGCCGCTCCATACGCCTCCCCTTTCCGGCGCTTTTCCCACTTCTCGTAGAAGAACAGGACATAGACAACCACCGCAATCCCGCCTGCTACCACGCAGATATCCGCCACATTGAATATGGCAAAGTCCATGAACGTCGTCATGAACATGTCGGTCACAAAGCCAAACACCAGCCGGTCGATGAGGTTTCCCACTGCGCCCGCGAGGATAAGCGCAACGGAGATGAGCCCAAACGGGCGCTTGAAGAGCCCCTTACAGAGGACAATCACCAGCACGACGGATACGGCGGCGGAGATGATCGCAAGCACCCATGTGTGGCTGGAAAAATAGGAAAACGCCGCGCCCGTATTCTGTACATAGGTCAGATCCATCACGCCGGGCAAAAAGGTTACACGGTGATAAAGCGCAATATTTGCGCGGACGAAATACTTCACCAACTGATCGACAATCACCAGCACCGCGGCCAGAATGAAATAGGGCACCAGTTTTCTAATCCAGCCGCCCCTCATAGCATGGATACCACTTCCGCGCAGCGCTTACAGAGCGCGGGATGCTCCGGGTGCGTGCCGACCTCTTTGCTGTGCGTCCAGCAGCGGGCGCATTTTTCACCCTCCGCCGGTTCCACGCAGATGATCACGCCGGGCAGCGCCTCGCCCTCGTAGCCGGTTTCCCCGTGGTGTTCGGCGATGCGCACGCTTGAGACGATAAAGAGCTTTTCCATATCCCCCTCGTCAAAGCCGCCCAGATAGGCGCCCACGTCGTAGGCCACCCAGGTGCCCTCGTTAAAGTACAGCTTGACGGCGGCCTCCAGACTCTTGCCGATCCGCTTTTCATTGCGCGCCAGCTCCAGCGCCTTGTTGACCTCGCCGCGCAGAACAATCAGGGAGTCCCAGCGCTTTTGCTCCTCCTCGCCGAGGGCGAGGCTTTCCGCAAAGGCGGGCATCTCATGAAAGAGTACGCTCTCGCCGCAGGCATCCGCGCTGTGGGGCATGGCCTTCCAGATCTCCTCGCTTGTAAACGCCAGAATCGGCGCAATGAGGCGCGTCATGCCGTCCAGAATCTGAAAGAGCGCCGTCTGCGCGGCGCGGGCGTCCCGCTCGTCCGCGCAATAGAGGCGGTCTTTGATGATGTCAAAGTAGAAGTTCGACATATCCAGCACGCAAAAGCTGTAGACCGAGCGGTAGACGCCGTGGAATTCATACTTCTCATAGTATTCCCGCACGGTTTTTGCCAGCTCATTGAGGCGTGAGAGGGCCCAACGGTCGAGCGGCAGTAGCGCGTCATAGGACACACAGTCCTGGTCCGGCTCGAACCCGTTCAAATTCCCCAGCATATAGCGGGCCGTGTTGCGGATTTTCAGATAGGCGTCGGATAGCTGCTTCATGATCTCCTTGGAGATGCGCATATCCTGCGTATAGTCGGAGGACGCAACCCACAGCCGCAGGATATCGGCGCCGTACTCCTTGATGATCTCTTCCGGCGCAATGGTATTGCCGAGCGACTTGTGCATCGCCTTGCCCTCGCCGTCCACCGTCCAGCCGTGGGTGATGATCTGGCGGTAGGGCGCGACGCCCTTTGTGGCGATGGACGTTAGCATGGAGGACTGGAACCACCCGCGGTACTGATCTCCGCCCTCCAGATAGATATCGGCGGGGAACTGCAGCTCTTCCCGCGTCTCGAGCACGGCGGCGTGGGAGGAGCCGGAGTCGAACCAGACGTCCATGATATCCGATTCTTTGCTGAAATGCGTATGCCCGCAGGCGGGGCACCGGAAGCCGTCCGGCACCAGCGCATCCGCCTCACGCGCAAACCAGACATTGGAGCCGTGCTCCCGGAACAGCGCCGCGATGTGCGCAATGCTCTCCTCCGTGACGATGTCTTTGCCGCAGCTGTCGCAATAGAAAATGGGGATGGGCACCCCCCAGACCCGCTGGCGCGAGATGCACCAGTCGCTCCGCTCGCTGATCATGCTCGTCATGCGCTCCTTGCCCCACTCCGGCTTCCAGTGGATGGCGTCGCAGGCATCCACCGCCGCGCCTTTAATGGCGTCCACAGAGCAGAACCACTGTTCGGTCGCGCGGTAGATCACCGGATTTTTGCAGCGCCAGCAGTGCGGATAGGAATGGCTGATGCGGTCGGACGCGAGCACCATCCCGACAGCCGCCAGATCGTCCGGGATGACCTCGTTCGCCTTGGCGTAAAACTGCCCATTATATCTCTCATCCGTCATTACGCCTTTGTTGTTGACGGGTACCGGCACCCCGAGCTTTGTCCCCCTGTTCGCGTCGTACCACTGGCAGATGGCGAAGTCGTCCGCGCCGAAGCCCGGCGCGGTGTGGACGCACCCGGTACCCGCGTCGAGCGTCACATGCTCGCCGTTGAGGACGACGGAGTCCCGCCCGAAGAGTGGATGGGCCGCGACCATCAGCTCAAATTCACTTCCCTTGAGGGTAGCGAGGGTCTCATAGTGCTCCAACTTTGCCGCCTTGGCTACCGCATCGGCAAGCTCCTTTGCGACGATATAGACCTCCCCGTTTTCCGCCCGCATGAGGATATAGTCAAACGCGGCATTGAGGGAGATGGCCATATTGCCCGGAATTGTCCACGGCGTGGTCGTCCAGATGACAAAGAATATCTTGTTGAGGGGGGCATACTGCGCTAATTTTCCCTTGTCGTCGCGCAGCGGGAACTTGACAAAGAGTGTCGTACAGGGGACATCGGCATACTCAATCTCCGCCTCAGCAAGGGCGGTCTGGTCGGCGGGGCACCAGTAGACCGGCTTCATCCCCTTGTAAATGAGGCCCTTCTCCGCCATTCGGCCAAAGACCTCCACCTGCTTTGCCTCAAAGTCCGGCGTGAGGGTGAGGTAGGGGTGTTCCCAATCCCCCATGACCCCCAGCCGCTTAAACTGCGTGCGCTGCTTATCCACAAAATCCAGTGCGTATTCCTCGCACTTCTCGCGAAATTCCGGTATCGTCAGCTCATCACGTTTGACCTTCTTGTTCTTCAGGATGGCGCTTTCAATCGGCAGGCCGTGGGTGTCCCAGCCGGGAACATACGGCGCGCAGTAGCCCGTCATGTTGCGGTGCTTCACGATCATATCCTTCAGGATTTTATTGAGCGCCGTGCCGATGTGAATATTGCCGTTTGCATACGGCGGCCCGTCGTGCAGGACAAATTTCGGCTTTCCGGCGTTTTTCTCCATCAGCTTGTGATAGATATCCTGTTCTTCCCACGCCTGGAGCATTTCCGGCTCCCGCCTCGGCAGCCCCGCCCGCATCGGGAAGTCCGTCTGGGGAAGTCGGATGGTTTTATTGTAATCCACGTCTATTCACTCCTTAAAATACAAAAAACACCTCTGCCTCGTTAAGAGACAAAGGTGCGATCCTCTGCGGTACCACTCTTATTGCCGCTTGCGCGGCCGCTTATGGCGGCATGTAACGGTGCCAACCGGCCCGGCTTACAGGATATACCCCTCAGCCGGGACGCTCCAAGGTGATGTCCTGCACGACCCCCTCGTCCGCCTTTCACCTTACGGCGGCTCTCTGCACCAGAGGCTCGGTGCGGCGCGTCCTTCTCTGCGCGTGTCATGTATTGCTGTTTATTCTATCCGGTTTCCCCGCCGGTGTCAAGCTGAAAATTGCGGGGCAAAATTGAGGAATTACTTACCATTGCATTTTAGTTACAAACCGGTTACAATTTAGTTG
Source organism: Oscillospiraceae bacterium (assembly GCA_021201735.1). GTDB lineage: Bacteria > Bacillota > Clostridia > Oscillospirales > Oscillospiraceae > JAJQEJ01. The sequence continues at coordinate 5,489 of JAJQEJ010000007.1, forward strand.
TCTTCGCGAGACGCTACTTAAAACGCAAGGAGGTCAGTGCTATGTGTAACTTCGATTGCAGTTCCCTTCTCCAGCTTCTGTGCCAGCTGTGCGGCTGCTGCTAAAACCCGCAATCCAAACCTGTTCTATCCCGGGGGACTTTGCGCAATGCGAAGTCCCCCGTCCATCTTTTCCTTGACAAATGGAATGGATTGCTGCAAACTGAACACAGGTGCCGCCAAGCATCCCACCCAAAATTTCCGAGGAGGGCTACCATGAACGTATACGGAGGGAACCATAAGTACCGTCTATCCGGCCTGTTGGTCTGCGTACTTCTATGCGCCGCCCTGTGTGCAGGCTGTACCGGGCAACCCGCAGTGACCCAGTCATCCCCGTCTCCGTCACCCTCCACAGAAGGCCTCAACTTCGAAAATGAGGCGCTTGGCTTCGGGCTGGTTCTGCCCACGTCATGGGAGCGAAAATACACCGTTATCGCAGATGAGGGGACTACGGTGGAGTTTTACTGCAATGCCGTCCTATTGAGCTCCAGCATGATCGGAACAGAAGTGGACGGGGGTCTGCTCTTCTGGATTACCCGCTATGACAGCGGCACAGCACCGGAGGAATACCTCATGCAAAGTGAGCATATCATCCTCAGCACCGAGGCATATGACTATATGATCTACCGTCCGTCCGACATACAATATGTTCGCGACACCTCAGCAGGTACGGAGTATCTGGCAATGACGCAGGATGTCGCAGCGATTGAAGCAAGCATCTATCCGCTGGATTGATGATAAAACACCAAAGGGGGTGTGTTGCAGAATAAAAAATCTGCAACACACCCTCTTTTCATTGCAGGAAAGGTTGCTTTACGCATGGTACCGGAAATGCTATAATAAACGAAAAACAACGGCAGGGAGTGAGTACTGTGGCCTATCAGCCTTTGGCGGACGAGATTCGTCCGGATCATTTAGCGGAGATCGTCGGACAGCGGCATATTTTGGGAGAAGACGGGCTTTTGCGCCGTGTGATCGAACGCGGTGAGATTCCTAATCTGTTATTCTACGGGCCGTCAGGTACCGGGAAGACCACGGTGGCAAACCTCATTGCAAAGCGCACGGCCCGCCCCTTTTACAAACTCAACGCGACCACCGCGTCCCTCTCCGATATTCGGGACATCGTGGGCGAGATCGGTACTTTAATGGCCCCCGACGGGGTGCTGCTCTATCTTGATGAGATACAGTACTTTAACAAAAAGCAGCAGCAGTCCCTTCTTGAATTCATGGAGAACGGGAAGGTGATCCTGATCTCCGCGACGACGGAAAACCCGTATTTTTATGTCCACAACGCGCTTTTGAGCCGCTCGACCATTTTCGAGTTTAAACCGGTCGAGCCGGAGGACGTGCGCGGCGCGGTCGCGCGCGGCGTGGCGAAAATGGCGCAGCGCTTGGGTGCGGAGGTCGCCTTCCCGGACGAGGTGGCGGACTATATCGCGACTGCCTGCGGCGGGGATGTGCGCAAGGCGCTCAATGCGGTGGAACTACTGTTGACGTCTGCCCGGCACGACGGGGAAAAATTGGTGGTCACGCCGGAGGACGCCCGCACCGTGACCCAGCGCTCCGCGATGCGCTATGACCGGGACGGGGATGCGCACTACGATATTCTCTCCGCGCTACAGAAGTCCATCCGCGGCTCCGATCCGGACGCAGGTCTGCATTATCTGGCGCGCCTTTTGACCGCGGGCGATCTGGTCTCCGCCTGCCGCCGCCTGATGGTGGTCGCCTGTGAGGATGTGGGGCTTGCGTGGCCGCAGGTAATCCCCATTGTGAAGGCATGCGTTGACGCTGCGCATATGCTCGGGCTGCCGGAGGCGCGCATCCCCTTGGGCGACGCGGTTGTACTGATGGCAACCGCGCCGAAATCAAATTCCGCCTATCTCGCCTACGATGCCGCCGCGCGCGACGTCCGCGCCGGAAAGACGGGGGACTTCCCGCGCCACCTGCAAAATGTCCACGCCGATTCCTCCGGGATGGAGCGGGAACAGGGCTATCTCTATCCGCACGACTACCCCAACCATTATGTTAAGCAGCAATATCTGCCCGACGCACTCAAGGGCACACACTATTATCACTATGGCGACAACAAGGCAGAGCAGGCGGCCAAGCGATATTGGGCAGCTGTGTGCGCCAAATAAAGGTCATTTTCACCTATTCCCAAGTACGTGAAAATGTGGTATGATACTATATTATTTATTATTGTGGAGGGATACCCCCGCAAGGTTTTTTAGAAAGGGGTGTATTGTTTGCGGCAAAAGCTAAAAGAAAAGATTATGGAGTCCCTCACCTCCGTCCTCCCCATCACCGTGATTGTGCTGCTCCTGAGCTTTACCCTCACGCCTATGCCGACGGGTACCCTGATGATGTTCCTCGTCGGCGCGGTCATGCTCATTATCGGCATGGGCTTTTTCTCTCTGGGTGCGGACATCGCCATGATGCCGATGGGCGAAGAGATGGGCAACAATCTGGGGAAAAATAAACACCTCTGGGTTGTCGCGGCAGTCTGTTTTCTCATCGGGTTTGTCGTCACCATCGCGGAGCCCGATTTACAGGTGCTCGCGGAGCAGGTGCCGGCGGTGCCGAATATGACGCTGATTCTCGCTGTGGCGGCCGGCGTGGGTGTGTTTCTGGTGGTCGCCACGCTGCGTACGCGCTTTAATGTCCCGCTGCATATTACGCTGCTGATTGGATATGCCTTCGTATTTGTCCTGTCCATATTTGTCCCGAATGAATTTCTGGCGGTTGCGTTCGACTCCGGCGGCGTCACGACGGGGCCGATTACCGTACCGTTTATCCTCGCGCTCGGCGTGGGACTTGCGGTGTACAAGGGCAAGGAGGAGGATAACTTCGGTACCGTCGCCATTTGCAGCATCGGCCCCATCGTCGCGGTGATGGTTCTGGGTCTGCTTTTCAATTCCTCAGAAATTAACTACACACCTACCGAAATTGTGCAGGTGGAGGATACCGCGCAGGTGGGCGCGCAGTTTTTGCAGGGACTGCCGACCTACATACAAGAGGTGGCGTTGGGCCTGCTGCCAATCATTGTGTTTTTTGCCATTTTTCAGCTGATCTCCATCCGTCTGAAGCGCCGTTCCATTATCAGAATTATCGTTGGCATCGTCTATACTTATATCGGTCTGGTGCTCTTCCTGACCGGGGCGAACATCGGCTTTATGCCCGCGGGCCGTTTTCTGGGGGAGGCCATTGCCAATCTCCCGTTTGTCTGGATTTTAGTCCCAATTGGCATCATCGTCGGCTATTTCATCGTGGCGGCGGAGCCTGCCGTACATGTACTCAACAAGCAGGTGGAGGACGTGACGGCGGGCGCAATTCCCCAAAAGGCGATTGCCCTTGCCCTGTCGCTGGGCGTCGGGGCATCGGTGGGCCTTGCGATGCTGCGGGTGTGGCTCGGCATCCCGATCTACTGGTTCCTGATTCCGGGCTACGCCATCGCGCTGCTGCTCCCCTTCCGTGTGCCGAAAATCTTTACATCCATCGCCTTCGACTCCGGCGGCGTGGCGTCCGGCCCCATGACGGCGACCTTCCTGCTTCCGTTTGCGATGGGGGCCTGTGAGGCGCTGGGGGGCGACATCCTGACCGATGCGTTCGGCGTTGTGGCGATGGTCGCAATGACGCCACTTGTCGCCATTCAGATTCTGGGGCTTGTCTATCAGCATAAGCTCAAGCACACCAGCGATGTGACCGAGCAGGAGGCGATTGAAATCTCCTCGCTTGATGATGAAATCATTGATTACACCGATGATGAGAAGGAGGTGCCCCGATGAACGTACCGGACGAACTGCGCCTGCTGCTGATTGTCACCATTGTGGAACGGGGCAAGGCCGCAGTCACGGTCAACCTGTATCGCGAGGAAAATCTGCATTTTGACTATGTCTGCATGTCCCTTGGCACCGCGACGTCGCAAATATTGGACTACTTTGGGCTAGCCGCGACGGAGATGGATATGGTGCTGACACTTGCGCCCCGGTTTAAAGTAAAGCGGGTCATGCAAAAGGCCAACGAAAAGCTGCTGCTGCACAAACCCGGACACGGTATTTTATTTTCGATACCGCTCTCCGGCGTAAGCAGCCACCTGCCCAAGGTGCTCTTAAAAGCGGGCGATGTGCCGGAAACATTTTTGACAATGGAAAGTGAGGAAAAGAAAATGGATCACCCCGAAATCCGCTACGACCTGGTGCTTGCCGTCGTCAACAGCGGCAATGTAGATCTGGTGATGGATGCGGCGCGGGAGGCCGGTGCGCGCGGCGGTACGATGCTGCATGCCCGCCGTGTGGGCTATGAGGATGTGGAAAATCTGCTCGGCTTTACCCTCCAGCCGGAAAAGGATATCGTCACCATTTTAACGCCCCGCAGCCAGAAACAGCAGATCATGATGGCGATCAGCCATGCGGCCGGACTTTCGACCGAGGCGCGCGGCATCCTCTTTTCCCTGCCTGTCGAGGACATGATTGGTCTGCAGCAGCCCGTTGCGGAAGAGCAACCATAACGATATGCGCAAATTTTTAGCCATCCGAAATTTTTCGGATGGCTTCAGGCTGTCAAAGAACCGCCATTCAGGTTAAGCAGCAATGGCGGTTCGGCATG
>JAJQEJ010000071.1 GCA_021201735.1 Oscillospiraceae bacterium
ATCTCCCTACTCTTTGGCAATATTGCTCCTTAATCTTTTCGTGCGGTTGCCCTGTCGCACGCGGCGAGGCGGGGAATGGCCGCAGGGCCTCGACGGGATCCTTTTTTTGTGGAAAAAAGGAATATTTGCGGGAGAATATGTCGAATAGCGGAGTGTTTATTTCCGATTGATCACAAATTACAAGAGAGAAAGCGCACTTTTTGAAATTTGTTACTTATTTTCGTTGACTTTCAATGCGTCTCCTTATATACTATATTATGGATCATCCAAAAATTGCAAAGATGGGGGATTGATACTATGAACAGCAAGAAATGGTGCGTCGGGCATGCAAATGCTGTCATCTCGACGGCGGTGACAGTGCTTGCGGCGATTGCGATGGTATTCGCCATGAGCCAAAGCGCATCGGCAGCGGGTGAGCTGACGGTGGGAACAGGAAAAGACTATGCGACGCTTGCGGCTGCAGCCTTGGACGTGGTGGATGGAGACACCATTGTCCTGACAGAAGATGTAATAGAAGTTGTGAGCTTTACCGGTTTTTCCGGCGCGCTTACCATTAAAAGCGAGGATTCGGCTCAGCCGTCTACCATCACCGGCAACCTGACATTTGATGATGATGTAGATTTAACCATAGAAGACGTCAATATCGAAACCAGCGCAGGCGCGGGTATCTCGTTTAGCGGCCCTGACACGAGTACCCTGACGGTGCTTGGCGCGTGTGAAGTCACGACGTCCGGGAACGGTATCTACGCGGTCAATGATTTGGAGCTTACGCTGGACGCCGCCGCGGCGCTGTCTATCGAGACCACAGGCGGCTATGCGCATGGTATTTCTTCCAATATCGGCGATATTTATATTGATACGGGAAAGAATGCCGTTATAGACATTCATACCGGCGGGGGGTATAGCAACGGCATCTTTACAACGCAAGCTGGCTTCTCGTATGGCAATAGTAATATCGATGTTAATCTGGGAGAAAATGCACAGATGAATATCGCAATTGATTCCAAGGACTCCCACGGAATCTTTTCCTGGCACGATCTGTCCATCGCCTTGGACGACGGCGCGGAGATGGAGATCGCGACATATGGCGACAGCAACAGCAACGGCATTGCCGCAAAATACAACAACGGAAATGCCGATATCACGCTGGGGGAAAACGCAAAGCTAAGTGTTGTGACGGTAGGTACAATTGGTGCTGATACCACGTATGCCAGTCATGCGATCTATTCGGATTCGGATATGACCATTGCGCTGGATGAGGGTGCGCAGCTCTTTGCTGCAACCAGTGGACAATATAGCTACGGCATCTATTCTAAAGATAGCGCAGTGGAAATCAGCATGGAAGACAACGCGGTGCTGGACGCACAGGCGAGCGGTTCGGATAGTTACGGCATTGCGGGCAACACCATGACCCTATCCGGTACCCCCGCGTTCCTCTATGCCATGGGCGGCACGCAGGCTATGAATGTTGCACCGGATGACAGTGCCTTAGAAGGCAAGCAGCATGGTACCGATGCGACTTCGATTTTTGCTGTGGTGTGTACGCCGCGGATTGTGGATGTCAATCAGCCACCCATCACCACCGCGGCAGAGCATGTATATCTGGATCTGTCGAGGCTACTCCAGTTTGATTATCCGTATGACAATTTGACGTTTACGTTTGAATATTCCACGGATGGCGGTATCACATGGTCTGATACCGGAATTCCGTTAGACAGTATTGGCCAATCCGGTACCGTGGATGTGGCCGACCTGCTCACCGCCGCCGGAACGTATCAGTTCAGGGTGATACAAATGGTAACCTATGGTGGTGAGGATTATGACAGCTACGAGGACATGGCGGAGCTTACCGTGATCGACGCATACACCGTCACCTATGACGCAAATGGCGGCAACGGCAGCAGCTATGAGGAGACCGGCATTCTTGAAGGCAGCTACACCCTGTTATCCGACCTCGACGTCGGCTTTACGGCCAATGGTGACTACTACTTCAGCGGCTGGAAGGATGCAGAAGGCACCCTGTACAATGCGGGCGACAGCATAACCGTCGACAAAGACCTCACCCTGTACGCCCAGTGGACGGCAAACGGCAGCACACCGGAACCCGTCACCTACTATCAGGTGACGTATCATGAAAACGGCGCAGACGCGGGCACTGTACCGGTGGATGCCAACCAGTACCGCGCGGGCGATACGGTGACCACGCTGTATAACACAGGCTCACTGCGCCTGAGCGGATACTATTTTACTGGCTGGTCACTTGACCCCAGCGGCGGCACGGTGCTGCGCCCGGGCGCGGAATTTGTGATCAATGATGCAGATGTCGACCTCTACGCCATCTGGCAGGTCACGACCAGCAGCAAGGCAACCGGCGGCAGTAGCAGCAGTGCAAGCAGTGAGCTGGAATCCCTCTATGACGAAGAAGTGCCTTTGGCGGCGCTAACCACGGAGCATATCTGGTATATACAGGGCTATCCCGACAACAGCGTGCGTCCGGACGGAAATCTGACGCGCGCGGAAGCGGCGGCGATCTTCTACCGCCTGATTGACGACAGCAGCAAAACGCAGACCACATACACCGCCTCATTCCTGGATGTCAGCACGTCGGACTGGTATGATCACGAGATTGCGTACCTCGCCAATCGCGGCGTGATGTTTGGATACGCGGATGACACCTTCCGTGGGAACGATGAGATTACCCGCGCGGAATTCGCGGCGCTTGCCTCCCGCTTCAGCGCCCTTGTGCTGGTGGATGGGAACAATTTCAGCGATGTGGGCGACGACCATTGGGCGGTGGCGTATATCAACAGCGCCGTTGCTTCAGGCTGGATTTCGGGCTATGCGGACGGCACCTTCCGCCCGGATCAGAGCATTACCCGCGCGGAGGCGGTCACACTCGTGAACCATGTTTTGGAGCGGGCGCTTCTGGCGGGGAATGAGCCGGAAGACCTGCACAGCTACAGCGATCTCACCACTGCCCACTGGGCGTACTACGACATCATGGAGGCGTCACACACCCATGATTATGATTTAAATGACAACGGGGAAGAGATCTGGACTGAATTTTCTTAACAACACAAAAAGGCCCCAAAGACAAGCGCGCTGTAAAACGAAAGTTTGCAGCGCGCTTTGCGCGGCCGGAATTGTAAAGTGAATCGCCATGCCCACATAAAAAAGATGCTTGACAGGGAACTGTATTAGGCGTATAGTACAGTTGTAACCGTATTAGACGACTGATACACTTTTGCGGAAGGAGCGTTTGAACCGGATGATTTCGTTCGAGCTGTTTACCATGGAAGACGGAAGTCCCATTTATGTTCAAATTCTCCGTTTTATCAAGCGCGGGATCGTGTCCGGAAGTATTTTGGACGGCGATGCGCTGCCGAGCCGCCGGGTACTCTCCTCCCTGCTTGGTATCAACCCGAATACGGTACAGAAGGCATACCGCATGCTGGAGGAGGAGGGGCTGATTGCGTCGAGCTCCGGTGCGAAAAGCAGCATGGTGTTAGATGACGTGACAGTCGCACGTGTGCGCGCGGAGCTTATGGAGAGCGATATTCTTTCGACCATCCGGGCACTCAAGCAGACGGGGCTGTCGAAAGAGGAGGCACTGAGACTCATCGAGCAAAACTGGGTGGAAGGGAATATGGCACAATGAGAAAACATGTATCCGTGCTGATGCTATTTGCGCGTCGGACACTCTATCCATTTATCCTGCTTGTGCTTGCTATGGCGGTGGTGGAGGGTGTGCTTTTCACAATTGCATTTCGCAGCGCCGAGAGCAGCTTGGGGCTCGACACCATTCTGTACGCAAGCCATCCGGGCATCGTATTTGCTGTGTGTTTCCTGCTGTTATGCGTACTGCTGTGCCTGACGGGCTGTGATTTTGGGAGCAAGCAGGACTATACGCTCTCAAGGCTCCGTATTTCAAATGATATGACAATTTTCTGGCAGATCGTCCATAACGCGGGGCTGCTATTCTTGCTTTGGGCCATGCAGGTTGGTATCCTTCTGGTGCTTTGTGGCGTTTATACGGCGCAATCTGGTCAGCTGCAGGCGGCCGTGCTCGTGTTTTATGACAACAGTTTCCTGCACAGTCTGCTTCCGCTGGCGGAAAACGCGCATTTGATTTGCAACCTTATATTGCTTGCGGCGCTCGCCGTGGGTACGGCGTGTTTCCCTGCCCGACAGCGCAGGGGCGAAAAGCCGGTTGCAATTTTCATCATGGTGATCCTCTGCGTGCTGTTCTTTAATCGGGAAATGGGTAGCTCAGAGTCTGCGTCCGTGATAGGTAAAGTTGATTTCTTTCTATCGGCGGCCATGATCATCATAGCAGCGTCTGCAATTTGGGGCATCTGGAAGGAGGCGGATGATGAAGCGCTTTCTTGAATACAACGTGCCACCGGGTTATCGCTATCAAACCGAATGCGCCGCTGTGGGCATCGCACTTGCAATAAGCGTCCTCATCAGTCTGGTCAGCTTTTTGAGCGCATTGGATCAGGCGCAGCGGGCGCTGTATATGTGGCAGTCAGAGGAATGGATTTTGATGGAAGGCAGGATGATGCCGGATTTTATAACCATGCTGGGCGATAAGCTGCTCGGTCTGCTCATCCTGGCTGTATTCATTTTCGCTTTCGCGACACTCAGCCACTACGCTTACTACTACAGCGGCAGTAAGAGTATTTATCTCATGCGCCGGCTGCCGAATCGATTTGAACTGCATAGACGGGCGCTGCTCGTGCCGCTGCTTTCGGCGTTTGTATTTGTGCTTGTGGCGCTTGTCCTGTTTTTCATTGATTACGCCGTTTATATGACGCTCACACCGGAGGCCTGCCTGAGACCTGATCAGTGGCAAAAGATATGGAGTGTGTTTCGATGATTGAACTGAAAAATCTAACAAAGCAATATGGCACAACGGAGGCGCTGCGGGGGATCAATCTTTCCCTGCCGCAGGGAGAGATTATTGGATTGTTCGGCGAAAACGGTGCGGGAAAGACGACGCTGATGAAATGCATCCTCGGATTTTTGCAATACAGCGGCAAGATTACACTGGATGGCGAACCGATTACGCACAAAAATATTGCCCGCCTGTCCTTTGCAACAAGCGAGCACTCCTTTTTTCCAGGCCTGACCCCAACGGCGCATGCGGAATTTTACCGCGAACATTTCCCGCGTTTTTCGGCAAAACGCTTCCATGGGCTGATGTCCTTTTTCGAGCTGCCCACAGGGCGGAGCCTGCGCTCCTTTTCTGCCGGGCAGAAAAATCAATTTGAAGTCATTCTGGCCCTCGCGCAGGGGGCGGATTACATCCTCATGGACGAACCCTTCGCGGGGAACGATGTCTTTAACCGCCAGGATTTCTACAAGATGCTGCTGGGCATTTTGGAGCCGACGGAGACGGTGCTGCTCTCTACGCATCTGATCGAAGAGGTGTCCGGCTTTATCGGCCGTGCCGTGCTTTTGCGCAAGGGCGAGATTGTGGGCGATGTCCAGACCATCGAGCTGGAGGAATCCGGACGTGATTTGATGCACTTTGTCAAAGAGATGTACCACTATCGCGCCGACCGCGTCAGCCGTGCCATTGACGACATTGCGGGAGAGGAGAAGTAGCCATGCGAAAAGCCATGCTTCTGTTTATTGTCCTGCTCGCCGTCGGGATCGGCGGGACGTGCTGTGCCAACGCTGCACTCACCGCCGCGCAGGATGATGTGTCGTTTACAGAGGTTGCCGCTTACGGCGACGTTTCTTCCGCCGATGGGCTGACGGTGTCGACACGAGCGCAATTGGCGCACCATCTGCTTTGGGATACGGCACACACATTCGGGCAAGTGCCCCAGACGCATACGGACGCTCAGTTTTCTGCTCAGAATCTTTACTTTAACGAAGAGGAATCTCGGCCTGACGCACTTAACTTATACATGTTGCTTGGGTTCTCAGCCTCTTCCTCCAGTAACTTGCTGGGCGATCAGGCATTTCCCGTCATTTCAGAAATGCTGCGTGATGTCGCCTCGCGCACACCAAACGGCGTATACCACAGCGAGAATATCCACCTCAGGGACTACTATGACTACTATCCGATCTCTGCGGAACTTTACATCGACGGATACTATTTTGTCGGATCTGGCGACAATGGATCATCTATTGATCAGTCGGGGAATAACGAGGAGGTCAGAGAGGCATTTTCACGTTACTTTCAGCTTACGGTCCCGAAAACCGAAACGATAACCGTTGAGATCCAAAAGAATAGCACCGGGGCTGTGGTTGGAATCAACACAGAACTAGAGAATCCGGTCGGTTTATCTTCGGTCAGCGTCGCCACAGAGAACGGCATCTATTTTGCGCTGAACGCGAACAGCATAGCCGATTTCAGCAATACGCCCGGTGGCTTCGGCATCTATTTGCTTCCGGCGTCTACTATGCTCGATGATGATGGCGGGACAATCCAAACACTGGAGTATCAAAATCTGCAAACCGTGTATCCGCTCAATGTGTCGGCATCCGTTCTGACGCTTCAGCTTTCCGAGGATGGGCGCTGCCTGAACCTGATTACAAAAGAGGATGGCGGTCTTTTCCTGACTGTCATCGAGATTGCCACCATGACGGAGACGCAAAAGCTGCCGATCTTGGCGGATATGGAAGACGCCGGTGTGCAAATGCTAAACTTTGACGACGGGATATTGTTCGTTTTGCTGGACAATGACCGGTTTATGCTCGCGGAGCAACAAGAGGATAACACGTACCAACCGATGCTGTCCGATGTGCGGGTCGACGCATTGGAAATCGGAACATACATCAGCCGGAACACCCCCGAAATCGCGTGGGACGGCACGCGTCTTGCATTTGTGTCGGCGCGTCAACGCTACATCCCCCGTGATGATAGCTACTATTTGGGAGACTATTGGGACAGTTGCGGCTTTGTTCTGGAAGTTTACGATAAAAGTGGTCTGACATACCAAGGAGAATATGAAAGCAGCCTCGATGTGCTTACATCCAATAGATGCCGTTTGACCGATACGGAGGGACTGTCGGCACACTGGTAAGGCGGCATTATTTTGCAATTCTTTGCATATCCAAAAATAGAGGAAGGAAGCGTATGATATGGTGCGGTCTTGGGCGCAGCGGGAGTTAAGGGAGTGGCGGGGGAATCTCAGGGGGGACATGCTGGGCGGGGTGCTCACGATGTTTTCCGTCATTCCGGAGGTAGTCGGCTTCACCATTGTCGCGGGGGTGGACCCCATTCTGGGCTTATATACCTCCATCGTCTTTTTGGTGCTCATGTCCTTTCTGGGCGGCAGACCGGCGATGGTCTCCGCGGGGGCGGGGTCTATGGCGGTGGTTGTGGTGTCGCTCATCCGGGATTACGGGCTTTCCTACCTCTTTGCAGCGGTGCTGCTCACGGGGGTCATCCAGCTGGTGCTCGGGGCGCTGCGCGTCGGGAACCTCATTCGCTTTGTTCCGCCTGCGGTGATCGCGGGGTTTGTCGATGCGCTGGCCATTATCATCTTCCGCTCACAGGTGGAGAGCTGCCTGACGTACATAGGCGCGACGCCGTCCGCCGTCGCCCTGACGCTGATTTTGATTGCCGCGGGGCTTGTGCTGATCTATGTCTTCCCGCGCTTTACCCGTGCGTTTCCCGCCACGCTCTTTTCCATCATAGTCATTACAATTGTATGGCTGATTGTGCGCGCCCTCAGCGGGGGGACGCTGGAGATCACGATGATCAGCGGCCTTGGCGACCTCACCGCAAGGCTCCCCGCAATCGGCCTGCCGACCGTGCCCTTTACGCTGGAGACGCTGAAAATCATCGCGCCCTATTCGGTCTCTCTCGCCTTTGTGGGCCTGCTCGAAACCCTGCTCACCGCGCGCGTGGTGGACGAGATGACGGCGACGGAGAGCCGGAAGAACCGCGAATGCCGCGCGCAGGGGATCGGCAACATGGTCTGCGGACTCATCGGCGCGATGCCGGGCTGCGCCATGATCGGGCAGGCGATTGCCAACGTCACCGCGGGCGGGCGGGGGCGGCTGTCCACCCTCACGGCGGGTTGTTTGCTCACCGTTTTGCTGGTGGCGGGGTCGTCGGTACTCGGCGCAATCCCACTCGCCGCGCTCATTGCCGTTATGGTGGCGGTCTCCATCGCCACATTCGACTGGAAGCATTTCCGGGAGATGTGCGGCGGTATCAAGCGGCTCATTCTGGGTAAGGGGGACAGGGCGGTTCTCTTTCCCGCCTGCGTCACTATCCTGACCGTCGCCGTCGTTGTCGTCACCGATAATCTGGCCTTTGGCGTCTTTGCCGGGCTGATCCTTCACTTGATATTCCGGCTGATCCGCCGTCCAAGGCGGAGCGCAGCGGCATAACATACTGACATTTTTTCCTCCCTGGAAAAGCGTTGGAATAAATCAGAGCTTATCCCCATAGTTATGTATAGAAAACGACCGGCTCGTGGGGCCGAAGGAGGAATTGGCATTGGAGCAGAACAAATTGTACGAAGATATCGCCCTGCGGACAAACGGGGACATCTATATCGGTGTCGTAGGGCCGGTGCGAACGGGCAAATCCACCTTTATCAAGCGCTTTATGGAGACGCTGGTGATTCCGAACATCCCGAATATCTATCGCAAGGAGCGCGCGCGCGACGAGCTGCCGCAGAGCGGCTCGGGTCGCACCGTCATGACGGCCGAGCCAAAATTTGTCCCGGAGGAGGCGGTGGAGATCAGCATGGAAAACGGCGCAACGTTCGCCGTGCGGCTGATCGACTGCGTGGGCTACATGGTACCGCACGCGGAGGGCCTGCAGGAGGACGGCTCGCCCCGCATGGTGATGACGCCGTGGTTTGACCAGGAGATACCCATGACGGAGGCGGCGGAGATCGGCACGCGCAAGGTCATCGCCGAGCACGCGACCATCGGCATTGTCATCACCACCGACGGCAGCGTCACCGACATTGAGCGCGAGGACTATCTGGAGGCGGAGGAGCGCGTCATCATGGAGCTCAAGGAGCTGGGAAAGCCCTTCCTCGTGATCGTCAACTCCGCCTACCCGCAGTCGGAGCGCACGCAGGCCATCCGCAACGACATCGCCGAGCGGTATGACGTGACGTGCGTGGCGGAGGACTGTCTGGAGCTCGACGAAAAGGCCATCACCAATATCATCAAGGGGGTGCTCTACGAGTTCCCGGTCAAGGAGCTGAGCCTCTTTCTGCCCGCATGGGTGGACGCGCTGCCCTACACCCACCCCATCAAGAGCGACCTCTATAACGCCATCCGCGAAAAGTCGCAGGAGATGCACCGCATCCGCGATGTGGAGGGGGTCGTGTCCGGGCTGCAGGCGTGCGAGACGGTCAGTGACAGCCGCATCCGCGCCATCAGTCTCGGCTCCGGCATGGCAAGCGCCACGCTTGAGGTGCCGCGCAACCTCTTCTATGAGACCATCTCCGCCCAGTCGGGCTTCCAGATTCAGGATGACGGCGACCTGCTCAATCTCCTCAGCGAGCTGGCCTCCGTCAAGGTGGAGTACGACAAGGTCGCCTCCGCGCTGGAGGAGGTGAAGCAGACCGGCTACGGCGTGGTTGTCCCCGCGATCACCGAGCTTACGCTGGAGGAGCCGGAAATCGTCCGGCAGGGGGGGCGCTACGGCGTGCGCCTCAAGGCGTCCGCCCCGTCCATCCACATGCTGCGGGTGGATATTGAAACAGAGGTCGCCCCCATCGTCGGCAACGAGCGCCAGTCGGAGGAGATGATCAACTACCTGCTCAAGGAGTTTGAGGGGGACAACAACTCCATCTGGCAGACCAATATTTTCGGCAAATCCTTTCACGAGCTGGTCAGCGAGGACCTCACCACAAAGCTCCGCCGTATGCCGGACGACGCGAGAGACAAATTCCGCGAGACCCTGCAGCGCATTATCAACGAGGGCTCCGGCGGGCTGATTTGTATTATCCTATAACAAGATCCGGCACCGCGCAACTGCGCGGTGCCGGATCTTGTCAGCCTGTCAAAGAACGGCTGCTTTCATCAGGCGAAAGCAGCCGTTCTTGTG
>JAJQEJ010000051.1 GCA_021201735.1 Oscillospiraceae bacterium
GAGCGCTTGAATGGCATTCAAGAGGTCAGCGGTTCGATCCCGCTTATCTCCACCACGGAACAAAAAGCCTTGTAGCCTTTGTGCTGCAAGGCTTTTTGCTTATTTCAGGAGTCTGGAAAGTATATCTTTTTAGACTCGTTTTTTTCGTTTTCAGGCCACTTTGACGATAATTTGACGGAGAGAGAACTGGCATAAGCCAAGAAAAGCAGTAAGACGGCATAGCATATGCTATACCGTCCTACTGCAAGGATACTTCCTTATGACCTGTATCCTCAAGGCTTTGAGGACTTTTGCTGGAGCAGGTGAAGGGAATCGAACCCTCGTGTTCAGCTTGGGAAGCTGACATTCTGCCATTGAACTACACCTGCATATATTACATGCATAACAATATTATTTTATCATGTATTCCATATATATGCAAGTGTTTTTTACAGGATAAAGCATACCTTTAAGTCGGAATAACGGAGGGGTATGGATCCCTCTGTTATTCCGACTATAGAGTCTTAATATGTCGTTTACTTCACGACGCCGGTTGCCTCGGTAAAGCCGCGGCGGCGGAAGTAGTTAATGCCGATGGTAGTAATGTGGTAAATCAGCTTGGTTACATGTAAGTTGTTTGCGCCGTCGAGCCTTGCGATGGGATAAATAATTCCGCTGTTAACAAATTCGGGTGCCATACCGATGATGGTGACATCATTGGGTCGGGCGATGGCGTCGGAAAAATAGACGATGCCGATGGCGGGACCCGCGGCATCCGCGACAGCGTTCAGCACGGCGGTGGTATTGTTGAGCTTCTCAGCGTTGGCGTTGACAAAGTCCCAGTTTCCGTCGTAGTCAAAGGTGGTGTGCGTATAGCGCCCGGCCGGGACATTAACCGGCTCGTCGGGATTTGCCATATAAAATTTTACCTTGGACGTATCGAAGGTTTTCGCGCAGATGTGCTTAAAACAGCTGATATTGGTGAGGCCGCTGCCTGTTTTTTGAATGATGACAAGGCGATTACCCACAAACCCCTTCACCAGCGCCGGATTCACCTTGCCGGCCGCAATCAGATCGTCAACGGGGTACATGGCGCTCGGGATGAACAAATCCGGCGAAAGCTTTCCGCACGCGATATCCCCGGCGAGATACCCCGCGTCATCATAAACTGCTTTGATTTTGTCTCCGGTATCCGCGCTGTATTCTTCTGCCATATCCTCGATTGCGTTTTTCAGGCTGATGTCTGCCGCTAAGATTAGTTCTGCCATTTTTACTACCTCCTCAAAATATTTGGTTGTATAGCATGTCTGGTCAGTTCCTGCAACAGGTGGAATTGGCAATAGATGCTATAGTTAATGTTACCAAATATACGGAGGATTGTCAAGTGCTTTTTATAAACATTTCCTAATTATACTGCCGTTCATCTTAGGTGAGCAGCCAGCATGGCGGAGAGGGCGGCGAATTCCGGGATGCCGAGCCGCTCGCCGCGAATATCTTGGGGGAGGGAGAGGGCTTGCAGGATCTGGCGCAGGGTGGCCTTATCGACGCGGCTGCCAAATGCGGCGGAGAGGCCGTTGAGCAGTGTCTTGCGCCGCTGGGCAAAGGAGGCGCGCACGACCTGAAAGAAGAGCGCGGGGTTTTCCACTTCCGCAGGGGGAGCACTGCGCGGAGTCAGCTGCAGGACGGAGGAAAAGACCCGGGGCACGGGCAGAAAGGCGTCCGGCGGGACGTCAAAGAGAAGCTCCGGCAGGGCATGGTAGCGGCAGAAGATGGAAAACGAACCGTAATCCGATGTACCCGGCGCGGCGCAGATCCGCAGCGCGACCTCCCGCTGCACCATCACGGTGATGCGCTGAAAGCAGCCCGATTCTAGCAGCGCGGTGAGTACAGGTGTCGTGATATTATACGGCAGATTTGCGCAGACAAGGGGACAAAGGCCCGCAAAGTGCTCGGCGACCAGCGTGGGGAGGTTCATCTTCAGGATATCGCCGGAGAGCACCGCCACATTCTGATACGGTGCAAGGGTTTCATCCAGGACAGGGAGGAGGGCGCGGTCGAGTTCCACAGCGGTGACTCGCTGCGCCCGCTGTGCCAGCTGTACGGTGAGCGCCCCAATGCCGGGGCCGATTTCCAGCACACCGGAGGCCTCCGCCGCGCCGGAGGCCTCCGCAATGACACGCGGCACATCGGCGTCGATGAGGAAGTTTTGCCCCATCCTTTTGGAGAAGTGAAAGCCGTGTCGCCGGAGTAACACCTGAATCTCATTTATATTACATAAGTCCACTGCTTATTCTCCTGTCTCTTCCGCGAGCTCGCGGAGCAGCTTCTGATCTGCCTTGGTGCTCAGGTCGAGCTTGGCGTAGAGGTCAGGGCGGCGTTCTCTGGTGCGCAGGATTGCCTGCTTGCGCCGCCACTTGGCGACGTTTGCGTGATGACCGGAGAGCAGGATCGCCGGGACACTGCGCCCCTGCCACTCCTCCGGGCGGGAGTACTGCGGGTATTCGAGCAATCCGTTCCAGTGGCTCTCCTCCTCAAAGCAGGAAGGGTCGGACAGCACCCCTGGGATGAGGCGGCAGACGGCATCCGCGACCGCCATCGCGGGGATCTCCCCGCCGGTCAGGACGAAATCGCCGAGTGAGAGTTCCTCGTCGACATACCCTTCGATAAACCGCTCGTCAACCCCCTCATAATGCCCACATACGAGGATGAGATGTGTGTAATCATCGCGCAGGCGGCGCGCATCCGCTTCTTTGAACGTCCTGCCGCAGGGGGAGAGATAGATGGTATGACCGGGGCCGTAGGTGTCGGTGATGTGCTGCCAGCAGTGGTAGAGGGGATCGGCCTGCATCACGGCACCGGAGCCGCCGCCATAGGGGTAATCGTCCACCTGCCGCTGCTTATTGCGCGTGTAATCGCGGATTTGATGCGCCTCAATGCGCAACAGGTCGCGCTCCTGCGCCCGACCCAGAATGGACTCGCTCATCATGTCGCCCACCGTCTCGTCAAAGAGTGTCATAATATCAATTCGATACATCAGGTCATCATCCCCTCAATCATACGCACCTTGATATAGCCCGCCTCCACATTGGTCTCGGTCACAAAGGCGTCCACGGCGGGGACCATGAATTCTCCGCTCACCCCTTTGACCACATAGACCTGATGGGCGGGCGGGGTGAGCACATCGGTGAGGACGCCGAGCACTGCGCCGCTGTCCGCGTCAAGCACATCCAATCCGATCAGATCTACGATAAAATGCCGGCCCTCCGGTAAGGTGATGTCCTCCCGGCGGAGGCAGACGGTCTTCCCCTTGAGGCACATGGCGGTGTTGATGTCGGTAACCCCCTCCAGCGCGGCGAGGACATTGCTCTTATGCACCCGGCAGGAGAGTACCCGGACGGGTTTTTCGTCAATGTATAGCGTGGAAAAATCGCACAGAAATTCCGGCGTGTCGCACCAGGGGACAATTTTTACTTCGCCCTGAATGCCGTGCGTGTTCGCGATCTGCCCAGCTTCAATAAACTCCTTTTTCATTGGTTCCTCCCATAATGATTGCACAAAAGCGGCGGGGATTTCCCCGCCGCTTATTATTCCATGATTTCCACGGAAACTCTTGTGCCCTTATGCTGTGCAACAGAGCGCATCAGAGTGCGGATCTCTTTGGCAATGCGGCCCTGACGGCCGATCACCTTTCCCATATCCTCCGGTGCGACGTGCAACTCCAAAACGGTCTCATCCGCGCCGTTGTGTTCAGTGACCGACACGGCGTCCGGATTGGAGACCAGATTTTGCGCAATATAGGTGAGCAGCTCTTTCATAGATCAGCCCCTCCTTACAGCGCGCCGGCTTTTTTCAGCAAGGCCCGAACCGTGTCGGTCGGCTGAGCGCCGGTCTTAATCCATGCCTGCGCACGCTCCGCATTCACATTGATTTCAGCGGGTTGTGTCAGGGGATTATAGGTACCGATTTCTTCAATGAAGCGGCCGTCACGGGGATAACGGGAGTCTGCCACTACGATGCGGTAAAAAGGGGTCTTCTTTGCGCCCATGCGGCGCAGTCTGATCTTAACCATGGGATACATTCACCTCCATTTGGGATTCTCATTCGATATATGGAAGCGCCGGTTCGGCGCAAGCCAACAAAATAATTAGAAGGGGAGACCGGGGAATTTTCCCATTTTACCAAGCTTGCCCAGCTTTTTCAGGTTGCCGCCGTTCATCTGTCGTGTCATCTGCTGCATCATTTCAAACTGCTTGAGCAGGCGGTTGATGTCCACAATCTGCGTGCCGGAGCCAGCGGCGATACGCTTTTTGCGGCTGCTGTTGAGCATGGCGGGGTTTTCCCGCTCAGCCGGCGTCATGGCGAGGATGATCGCCTCGGTGCGCCCAAGGGATTTTTCGTCCACATTGGCACTGTCAAGCGCCTTGGCGTTGAAGCCCGGCAGCATACCGGCAATCTCAGAAAGGGAACCCATGCTTCTGATCTGCGTCAGCTGATCGTAAAAATCGGTCAGGGTGAAGCGGTTTTTTCTGATTTTTTGCTCCAGCTTTGCCGCTTTATCCTCATCAAAGCTCTGCTGCGCCTTTTCAATCAGGGAGAGCATATCGCCCATGCCGAGGATGCGGGAGGCCATACGTTCCGGGTGAAACGGCTCAATCTGATCGAGCTTTTCGCCCACGCCGATGAATTTGATGGGCTTGCCCGTGACCGACTTGATGGAGAGCGCCGCGCCGCCGCGGGCGTCGCCGTCAAGCTTGGTGAGCATGACGCCTGTGATATCGAGCGCCTCATCAAAGGTTTTCGCGGCGTTGACGGCGTCCTGGCCGATCATGGCATCTACGATCATCAAAATTTCGGTCGGGTCGACCGCCTGCTTCATCACCTTGAGCTGGTCCATCAGCTCCTCATCTACGTGCAACCGACCGGCTGTATCGAGGAATACGATGTCATTGCCGTGCTGCTTTGCGTGTGCGATGCCGGATAGAGCGATCTCCACGGGATCCGCCTGCCCTATCTGGAACACGGGTACATCAAGCTGTCCGCCGACGACTTCGAGCTGCTCAATGGCGGCGGGGCGGAAGGTATCGCATGCGACAAGGAGGGGGCGCTTACCCTGCTTTTTCATGAGACCGGCGAGCTTCGCACCGTTCGTTGTTTTGCCCGCGCCGTTAAGTCCGACCAGCATCACGACCGTCGGCGGCTTGGAGGAGATGGTGAGCTTCATATTTTCGCTGCCCATGAGGGCGACAAGCTCCTCGTTGATGATCTTGATGATCATCTGGGCGGGGGTCAGACTTTCGAGCACATCGGAGCCAATGGTGCGCTCTGTGACGGAGGCGATAAACTGCTTGACAACCTTAAAGTTGACGTCGGCCTCTAAGAGCGCCATGCGGATTTCTTTCATCGCCTCCCGCACGTCGGCTTCGGTCAGGCGGCCTTTTCCGCGCAGGCGTTTGAACGCGGCGGAGAGTTTTTCGGTGAGTCCTTCAAAAGCCATCGCTGCACCTGCTTCCTTTCACGGTTATGATTATGATTCCTGATTCTGTCTGAGCGCCTCCAGATGAGACGACAGGGTGTCGCAAATCTCATAGATGGTGTCGTTCTGGAGAGCGGTGTCGTTATACGTATCCAGCGCGACAAGGGCGTCGCCTATCCCGGACAAATGGCTCTGCATATGGTGAAAACGCCGCACAATGCCCGTTTTGTCCTCCAGCTCGGTCAGGATTGCCTCTGCGCGGACGATAACATCGCGCACACCTTGACGGGTTATGTTGTAATTTTCGGCGATCTCGGCGAGGGAGAGGTCTTCATTATAATACAGGTCAAAAAATTCCTTTTGCCGCGCTGTGAGTACTTCCCCGAAAAAATCAAAGAGCATTGTCATGCGGTAGGATTGATTTTTCAAAGGACTCACTCCTCTCTATGTAAAGGTAAAACACTTTACATACATGAAATAAATGATACATGATTTTAGACGGAAAGTCAAGCGGAAATTCTAATTTTCCTGCGGTGCATAAAATGGCGGTATTGGAGAAAAATACGGATAGATTATGCTGCGGAAAGCAGAGGAGGTAATTCTTATGGCGGGAAATCAATTGATTCGGCGCAAGCTTGCCGCGCTTGCGGCTGCACTGGCGCTTACCGTTACACTGGCGGTGCCTGCGTCGGCTATTTTATTCGGCGGCGAGGAGGAGGCGTCTGTGACCGCATTTTCTAAAAATGGCCTCACGAGCGGTACGATTCTCTTCTCGGCGGATGACTTTCAGGTGGAGGGGGACGCGACGCTACAGGCCATTATGGTGGAAAGCCTGCCGGATACGGCGGCGGGACGGCTGACGTTGGCGGAGCAGCCCATTGCAGTGGGTGACCGTGTGGATATGGCAGCGGTAGGGGCACTTTGCTTTACGCCGACCGCGTCGTCCGGCGGCATGGAGACCGCCTTCTCCTTCCAGCCGGTCTTTCAGGACGGGACGTATGGTAAGGAGGTAACGGTGGGGCTGTATCTGCTTAACGCGGAAAACGGCACGCCGATTGCGGAAAACCTCGCCTTCACCACCTATAGAAATGTCGCGATGACCGAGCGCTTCGCGGCGGTTGACCCGGATGGGGATATCCTCTCATTCCGGCTTGTGGACAAGCCCGCGCGGGGCGCAGTGACCATCGCGGAGGGCGGCGACACGTTTGTGTACACCCCGTATGAAAATAAGACAGGCAAGGACACCTTCACCTATGTCGCGGTTGATACGGTGGGCAACACCTCCCCGGCGGCGACGGTAAAGGTTGAGATCAAAAAACCGGCTACCAAGGTTTCTTATGCCGACATGGATGGTGACCCATCCCATAAGGCGGCGATTCGGCTCGCGGAGGAAGGGATTTTCGTCGGCGAAAACATTGGCGGATCTTACTTCTTCCATTCCGGTACGCCGGTCAGCCGGAGCGAGTTTTTGACCATGGCGATGAACACGGTTGGTACCGAGGCACTGGAGGGCGTGACGCGCACCGGGTTTTCAGACGATGACAATATTCCGACGTGGGCCAAGGGATATGTGTCCGCTGCGCTGAAGGTCGGATTGGTGGAAGGTACTGTCGATTCCGGCAGCGGACAGGTGGTGTTTCAGCCGGAGAACACGGTTACCAGAGCGGAGGCGTCCGTCATCTTGAACCGCGCGCTCGAGATGCGCGACGCGGCGGCGAGTGGAAGCTATACCGACATGGACACAGAACCCGTATGGGCTGTCCAATCGGCGGTGAATCTGGCGCAGAGCGGCGTATTGCAGACCAGCGATACCGGTGCGCTGATGCTGCAGGACAGCCTGACACGTGGTGACGCAGCACAGCTGCTCTGCGGGGCGCTCGAGCTGCTCGACAGCCGACAGGAAAGCGGACTGTTCTCATAGATTTCGGTGTGTCTGCATATCGGGCGGCACAAGAAGCCGAGTCGCAGGCGACGGCGGACTAGCTGGCGGAAGCAATGCATGTGAGGTAAAATAGCGCTGGAAAAATGGGCGTACAGGTGTTGAAAATTCGTCACCTGTACGCCTGTTTTCCAAGTTTTTTTGGCAGTCATGCACCTGTACTGGACTGAATTGATTGTTATCTTTAGATTTCAATGATCCAAAGCGATGCGTCCTTCACGACCAATGCATTGGGCGATAAGAGCTTGAGCATAATCTCTGAACATTCACAATCCTCCGGTGTTGTTACAATGATGCCGCCTATTGACACTGTAATGATTTTATCTGCTTTCGCGGTCGGTCCGTGATACGTGAATAACGTTGAACGCTTATCTGCGTTTCGCATCTGCAAATTGATGATGATATCACATTTCGACTGCGGTTTCATTGCGCTTACATTGGCAGTAAAGCTAATTAAAAAGCGTTTTCCGGGCGGTAGCCCGATTTTTTTATGCTCTGGGGGACAGAGCTTGAAACATTCCTGGTGCTCGCTCCGACAGCTCCATGGCAAATAATGATTCACATGCCATACGGTTCCTCTTTTTGGGACATGAAAGGAAGCACTGCATTTAGAAGGGCAAACGCAAACTGTGCTTCCGGTAGCGCCCGTTGCGCCCGTTGCGCCTGTCGGGCCTGTCGGGCCTGTACCGCCTGTACAATCTGATTGTGCCTTAAGTGCCTTTTCCATCTTGTTTTTTAAAAGTATTTGATTATCAGTCACACGCTCCAAAAGACAGGTTATGCTTTTGTTTACTGCCAAGACCTCGTCGGTGGTGGGCTTCATGTTGCCGTTTGGGCCGAGTGTTCCTAATACATATTGTAATTTTTCGCCTTCAGCGTTAATGATATGGCTTAAGCCGAGTTCCTCCATGGCGATGGAAGCCAATATCATATTCAAAGCTTCCTCACGCGTGAGTTCCGGACTGATGGTAGGAAATGTTGGCTGAGACACAGCGATATCCTCCTCGCTATATATAAAAGTCATAATTAGCAATCATGTCCTCTGATGCATAGTATGAACTGTGAGATTATATGGTTACGAACCGACCGCCGCGAGGCGTGCGAAAAGGGTACAAGATAGTTGCGTGATCATTCGCAACAATTTCTGTGTGCGCATAGTATGAGCTATGCAATTATCGTGTTGCAGACCGACCTCACCAGAGGGGACGAAAACGATGCAAGATAGTCGCATATTATCGCTCATTCAAATGGGAGTGTGTGTTTATGCCGACGATCAGCTTATGTATGATTGTAAAAAATGAAGAAAACAACCTCGAACGCTGTCTGGCTAGTATACAGGATTTTGTAAGTCAAATGGTAATTGTCAATACTGGCTCGACCGATAAAACAACATCCATTGCCCGTGGCTTTGGCGCTCAAATATTTGATTTTGTCTGGACTGATCATTTTGCACAGGCACGAAACTTTGGGCTTGAAAAAGCAACTGGAGACTGGATCTTGTGGATGGATGCCGACGAAGAAATGCGCATGCTTGATTACCCGGCACTTCAGAAGCTGATGCTTGAAGCGCAGCGCGATCTGATCCATGTTCCGATGGTTCATTATTATGGACAGTTGCCGGCAGATGCATATCGATCTCATCTCTCCGCAAGCTACCGTCTGTTCCGCAACCATAAGGGAATCCGTTTTATAGGCAGTATTCATGAACATCTGGACCTGAACGGTATAGAAATTCCCGAACTATGTAATGATAGTCCGTTAAGCATTCTGCATTACGGATATTTGGATTCTGAAATAGCTATGAAAGACAAAGGCAATCGCAATCTCCAGCTTTTGTTGAAGGAGCAAAAAACGGATGCACAAAACCCCTGGTTGAATTACCATATCGCCTGCGAATATTGCCGTTTGGGGAAGTATAGCGAGGGTTTCCAGGAATGTAATACCGCAATCACATGTTTTTTGGAGAAAAATCTGTTGCCTTCCTCCCTTGTTTACAAGCTAAAATACGATATTCTTATCACGACAGGCAACACACAAAATGCATGGCCCGGTATAGAGAAAGCAATCGCACTTTACCCGGACTACGTGGACCTGCATTATTATAAAGGTATTATCCTGTATATGAGCAAGCAATATAATATGGCTGCGGAAGCATTTGAATATTGTTTGATGTTAGGAGAAGAAAATCCACAATATTTAATTCTGCGTGGAGCCGGGAGCTATTATGCCCTCTATTATCTGGGGGTCTGTTACCGCGCGCAAAATAAAAATGAATTGGCCAAACAAGCCTTTCAAGACGCACTTGCGCAGTGCCCTTTATTAAAAGAAGCTGAAACGCAGCTTGCGGACTAAAGACAAAAGGTGATAGTCCGCCCGCAGGCGGCATTTTTACAATCATATCACGGTGTTATTGCAAAAATACTTGATCTGCTTGCCGGGAAAGAAACATAATCGCATTTTGCTGTCGGATCTCTCTGAGAAATTGACATTTGTACATACAGCATAATGCTGTATGTCAGACTGAAGACAAAGTGGTTGAAATCGTGTGATTTCAACCACTTTGGGTTGC
>JAJQEJ010000035.1 GCA_021201735.1 Oscillospiraceae bacterium
CACAAGAACGGCTGCTTTCGCCTGATGAAAGCAGCCGTTCTTTGACAGGCTGAGCAACTGCACGCGGTTTCGCGTGCAGTTGCTCTTTTTTTACACTTTTTCTCCGTTTACCTCTTCAAAATTGATTGGGATCTGCAGCTGGCAAAAATCAACGCCGTCCTCCCGCTCATAGAAAACCACATCGAGCAGGCATGCGTCAATCAGGTCTCCTGTAATTTGGTATCCCTGCGACTGCACCCAGTGGATCAGCTTCTCCGTCGGCTCACGCTGGTAGGGCATGGCATACTTGCAGACGCAGGCGTAATACCCGGCTGGAATGGTGATGAAATTTTCTATTGTACTCAAGTCTGTCTTGGAAGGATTCTCCTCTTTGACAATTGCATAGGTTGCCGCGTGGCGGGTATAGTCGCCCGCCTCCACATCCTCCTGAAACAGAATGCTGCCCCATTGCAGACAGGGCAAAACCTTATGCTGATCCATCATGTCCCACGCCTTGTGGAGGATTTTGTTCAGCCCCTGAATGTTAATATCATTCTGATCCCACGGGACAAAGACCGCCTTGCGCTCCGGCAGGTATTCTATCGTGGGCTTAAAGTCATCCGCCGCATACTCCTCGGCCCTCTGATAGATGGACACCCGCTGCTCAATCATCACAAGCCGTTCCTGGAGCTCTTTGATATCATTTTTTACCTTTTCCATCTGCTGATAGAGGATATTAAATGTATAGGATGAATTTTTTTGTTCGTTATGCTCCTTAATGTCGTCAATGCTGATGCCAATGGAGCGCAAAAAGCAAATCTCACGCAGGAGGGGCATTTGTGTGGGGCTATAGTACCGGTATCCGTTTTCATCCACCTGTTCCGGGCGGAACAGCCCGATTTTGTCATAGTAGATCAAGGTGGTGCGTGTAATGTCATGGATATAGGCCATCTCAGAAATAGACAGCAGGCTGCGATGCTCCGCCAAAACAGTTCCCCCCTTGATTCCGTTTTTCTTTGTTTATCATATCGCAGGAGAAAGCCCGCGTCAAGCAAAATATAATGTAGCTTTACACCTACTTTGCGTAATAGTTAATCAGGCAGCCCGCGCACACGATATCCCGCTCTTCCTGCGTCATCGCGGGTAGGCACAGCGTCACGTCTGTCGTTTTCCCGTTTTGGATCAGCGTCGCCCGTATTTCCTCCCGGCCCGCCTCCAGCGCCGCGCGGATGTTCGGGATATAGAGCCGGTCGCCCGGCTGGATGTTCCACTGTTCCAGATCGGCTACCACAAAGGGGAGCATCCCCCAGTTGAGCACATTGGAGCGATAGCGCTTGGTCGCATATTCCTGCGCCACATTGGCGCATCCGCCCAGCACCCGCTGACAGGACGCCGCCTGCTCGCGCGCCGAGCCATCCCCGGGTTTGATCGCCATCACAAAGCTGCCGAGGCCCGTCACCGCGCCGTCATGCCCGAGCAGCGCCTCTACCACCTTCGGGTCGGCAGGATTCTTCCGGCGCAGGCGCTCAAGCGCCAGCACCTCTTTCGCGCGCGGTACATAGTCCGGGTCCTTGCGCGAGAGGGTAAACTCCGAGAGCTTAACAGGGTTGGATCGATACGAGGAGGTCTCGCCCGACGGAATCAGCTCGTCCGTGGTCGTCACCGGGTCGTAAATCGCGGCGCACGCGGTGAGCAGCAGATGCTCCGGCAGCGCAATTTGCTCCGGCCAATCGGCAATATTCGGCCCTAACACCAGCTCCGTCTCCGGCTTGGGCTTTCCGACGCCAAAATACACGCGGGCACGATAGGATGCGTCATCGTACTGATACGGCTCCGACGCGGGGTCGGCGGGGAAATCGGGCAGCTCATCGGCCCCGGTCAGCGCGCCGCCGTTGCGCGCCGTCGCGGCGATGGAGCGCGCATCCATCAGCGCGACATAGGACACCTGCCCGTCCATCGGCCTGCTCCCCTCGCGGTTCGGGAAGTTGCGCGTGGAGTGTCGGATGGAGAACGCGCCGTTTGCGGGCACGTCGCCCGCGCCGAAGCAGGGGCCGCAGAAGCAGGAGCGCACGGACGCGCCCGCCGCCATCAGATCTGCAAGGTAGCCCCTGCGCGTCAACTCCTGCATGGCGGGCATGGAGCCGGGATAGCAGGAGAGCCAGAAGGCGTCCGAGCCAATC
Source organism: Oscillospiraceae bacterium (assembly GCA_021201735.1). GTDB lineage: Bacteria > Bacillota > Clostridia > Oscillospirales > Oscillospiraceae > JAJQEJ01. The sequence goes on from JAJQEJ010000035.1 coordinate 2,160, forward strand.
CCACTGCCTTTGAGGAGCTCGGCTGTCCGCACCAAATTCTGATACGTACCGCCGCTGCAACCTGCGATGACGCCCTGGTCGGCCATAAACCGGCCGCCCACAATCTTTGCGCGCAGGGATTCCGGACGGCGCTTCAGCTCCAACTGCCGGACGGTATCCTCATCCACCTGATGGAGCAGATCATCCATATTCGCCTTAAATTCACGGATCGTGTAGGCGTTCGACGGATGGAAGGGCAGCGCGATCATCGGTTCAATTTTGGATAGATCGATCTCAATCAGCCCGTCATAGTACGCCCCGTCCGCCGGATCCTGTGCGTGGTATTCCGCGCCGCGTCCGAGCACCGCCAAGTGCTCCTTGAGGGTTTCGTCCGCGCACCACACAGAGGAGAGACAGGTGGTCTCTGTCGTCATCACGTCGATGCCGGAGCGGTAATCCATAGAGAGCTGCTTTACGCCCGGCCCGAAGAACTCCATGACGGCATTTTTCACAATACCGTCCGCAAACGTCGCGCCTACCAGCGCAAGGGCGACATCCTGCGGCCCGACGCCGGGCCGTGGCGCGCCCGTGAGATGGATTGCCATCACCGGCGGATACGCGACATCATAGGTTTTCTCCAACAGCTGGCGCGCAAGCTCCGGCCCACCCTCGCCAATCGCCATGGTGCCATATGCCCCGTAACGGGTGTGGCTGTCCGAACCGAGAATCATCTTTCCGGGTGCCGCATACCGCTCACGCATATAGGAGTGGATAACCGCCTGATGCGCCGGTACAAATTCTCCGCCATATTTTTTCGCCGCCGAGAGGCCAAACATATGGTCGTCCTCATTGATTGTCCCGCCCACCGCGCAGAGGGAGTTGTGGCAGTTGGTCAATATATAGGGTACCGGGAACCGCTCCAGCCCGGACGCCCGCGCCGTCTGGATGATCCCAACATAGGTAATATCGTGGGACACGAGGGCGTCAAAGCGCACCTTGAGCCGATTGGTATCCCCGCTCGTGTTATGCCCCTGTAAAATGCCGTGCGCCATCGTACCACCCTTTGCCTGTTCCGGTACCGCCAGCCCAGCACCGCGCCCCTCCGCCTCGGAGAGAAACGCACCGTTTTTATAGTACACGCCGCCACAGGTCACTTTTATCATTGAAATCTCCTCCGTCCATATTGCCTTTTATTATACTAAATCTGCCTCGGAAAGGCAAGTCCCGCATCTTTCCTGTCCCTGCCGAAAGAGGTGCTGTACCCGCTGCTAAAGCAGCGGGTACAGCACCAAAATTTATCCCTTGTCCGTTAAATAACGGCTCATACTTTTTAATGCGGCGCTGATCTCCAAGGGCTTGCCGACATGTCCGTTCATCCCCGCGGCAAGGCACTTTTCAATGTCCTCCTTGAACACATTCGCGGTCATCGCTACAATCGGGATGGTCGCCGCCTGCGGGCAGAGGAGCGCACGGATGCGTCTGGTGGCCTCGTACCCATCCATTTCCGGCATTTGCAGATCCATGAAAATCATGTCATAGCGCTCCGGCGCTTGCGTCACCATGGACACCGCCTGCACCCCGTCTTCCGCACAGTCTATGGCTACCTCTGTCGGCTCCAGCATAGCGCATAAAATCTCCCTGTTGATTGCAAGGTCTTCCGCAATCAGTATCCGACACCCACGAAAACGCGGGTACCTGCCTCCGTCCGCCTGACTGTTCTGGCTGACACCTCCTACGCAGGCATTGACGCAATCAGCCACTTTATTGGTAAAAAGCGGCTTTGCCAAAAAGCGCGTAATACCGGCCTTATGTGCCGCCGTTTCAATCTCATCCCAATCGGCGGCAGAGATCATGATAATCGCCTCGCCCTTTGCATTGCCGGACGCAATGAGGCGTTCCGCGAGTTCAGTGCCGTCCATGCCGGGCATTCTCCAGTCAATAAAAAACATATCATAATGGTTTTGCCGCGCCATCTCAAGCGACTGCTCACCGCTTGCCGCCACATCGCACGGCAACCTGATGGCCTGCGCGATATGCTGGAAATGCTCCCGTACATCCTGGGAATCATCCACCACCAGCGCCCGCAAAGAGGCCCATTGTTCTGTCTCCTGCGGGTAGCGCCGGGGCGTTTCCATCCCCCTCTGTGCGCGCATGGTGAAAAAGAATCGAGAACCCTTTCCCACCTCGGATTCCACCCATATCCTGCCGTCCATCATTTCTACAATGCGTTTTGAAATCGCCAAACCAAGGCCGGTCCCTCCATAACGGCGGGAGATACTGTTATCCGCCTGTACAAAGGACTGAAATAATTTCTTCTGCTGCTCCGGTGAAATGCCAACTCCGGAATCCCTTACTTCTACACGTATGGTACATATGCCGTCCTGTTCATCGGCAAGGTTCACCAGCAGATCCACATCACCGCCTTCCGGCGTAAATTTGCTTGCGTTTGAAAGCAGGTTCGTCATCACCTGAGAGAGCCGCTGCTCATCTGAGACAATGACCTGTGGGAGATTTTCCCCTATGGTGATATTAAAGCGCTGCTTCTTTTCATCCATTTTGAACTGCACCACATTTGCAACCTGTTCCAGCATCTGCTCAAGCTCAAACGCAACATAGCTCAGCTCCAGCTTATTGGCTTCAATCTTGGACATATCCAATATGTCGTTGATGACCCCAAGCAGATGCTGTGACGCTCCGCTTATCTTGTGCAGGCAGTAGTCCTTGCGTTCCGGGTCACTGCTCGCAAGGGCCATGGACGTCATCCCAATCACCGCATTCATCGGGGTGCGAATTTCATGGGACATGTTTGCCAAAAACTCAGATTTAGCGGTGTTTGCGCGTTCCGCCGCCTCTTTCGCGTTTAAAACATCACTGATATCGTGAAAGAGCACCATAATCCCGACAAGCGCTCCCTGCTCATTCGTCATTGGTGTATAATGGATTTGAACGCTATGGATATCCCCGGTTCCGTCAATATCTATCTTTTCCGACAGTGTTAGCGTAATGTTTTCCGTTGTCGCACACGCAAACTTCGCTTGAACCCTGGCAAGCCATGCTTCATTTTCATATTTTTGAAATAGCTGCGAAAAGTGCTTCCCGTTTACCATGCCCAGACTGGATACGTGCATGGCTTGTAAAAAGCTTTCCGTACAGTATGCAAGGTGTCCGCCCTTGTCAAAGAGCAGAATGATATCCTGACTGTTTTCCAGAAGCAGATTCATATACATCTCCTGCCGCTGTTTTTCAGCCGATACCATCGCATCTACATTTTTCTTCGCGGCTATGGTTGCGTTTACCCTGTCCATGCTCAGCTGCAGGTTTTCCAGCTGCCGTTTTAGCTTTCGGTTCTCTTTGCGCAGTGCAAGGCATTCCTCGCTCTCCTGCCGCTCTGCCGCATCAACCTGGTCTATTCCCATTTCAAATCACCACCAATTCTTGCTGGCAAACATTATACAAATATGCCCTTCCCGCCGGGGCACTGTCAAAAAATACAGGCAACAATGGAAAAGTTGTGGAACCGGTTTTGCGGTTCATTAGCATGGTTATAGACCGGGCATAGCTCCCCGCCGGAATAGCAAACTTGATAGGGCAGATCCCCCAGCTGATCCCTGATCACATCCATTTCCCGCGTGCTCTCAGCACCCAGAACCGCCAGCCTGGAGAGGCAGGAGAAGAAAATAACTCCTGCCGGTACAGCATCCTGCAGCGCAGTCGCTGCTGCGTTTGTTGCCGTTGTCAGGACATCGGTGTCATCGATAACCCCTAGCGCAAGCGTGGCGCCTTCCGGCATATTCCCGCCGCAAATCATCGCGCCTTCCGGGGTCATCAGGTAGAGGGCCCTTGCCACAGCCGGTGTTCCGTCATTGTAATCGACCAGAATGGGGATGGTATTCATGCCCTCCAGTCCGCTCCCGACAGAAAGTCCGAGCGTTTTCATGTAGTCGAGAACCGGCATGTTGTTTACCGTCAGAAGCACGCAGCCCTGCGACTCGGTTATGGTCGCGCGTTGCTTTTGCAGTTTCTGCGCGGAGACCGCAGACACAAGAAATTTTGGATGTATCGCGCCCGCAAACAGCGCCAAGACGACCCGGTCACCGTATGCCTCCCCGTTATATATCGTTGCAGTGGTATGGTAGTCGGGTGTATGGTCACAGCCTACCGTCCCAAAGATAGGCACGCCACCAGCCACAGCGTCCAGCTGCTGCAACAGCATTTCACCACCTAAATTCATCAGAAACGGGAGGAAGCTCAGCGCCATTTTCGGCTCTTCTGCGCCGCAGCGCGCCGCAGCGTCCAAATATGCGTCTGCCACCGGCTTTGGATCGTTTTGGAGCGCATCTGACAGAACGGCAGTAAACGTTACATCATCCGATGTCAGCACAGATAGGCTAAGCATCATCATATCCGCGTGTCCTGTCATGCCGTTGCCGATCGTCGTGCACCCGACAACATCGAACGGAAGCGCCTTACAAAGGGCTTTGACAACACCGGTTTCAACAAATGCGGAATAACAGTTCAGAATCCCAATAGAATGTTTGCGCGCATGCTTCTCCAGATCCAGCTGCTGCATGATCTCCTCAACCGCATCCTGCACCTCGTCAATTTCATTTGTATATGCGCAGAGCATTTTTATCATATTGTTCCCCTCCCCATATGACTGTTATTGTAACGTAATATGTATTGTTTTGCAAGAATTACATGCGTTTTTCCTGACGCGCGGAAGCGTAGTGTGCAGAACACGTCTAGCCTTGTTCGCATAATATAAAACGCAGTGAACTAAGTTTGCTGTAATCCGATGTAAAGAAGGCTTCAATATGTCTGACTGCACACAGACGCATGTCCACGAAGTGGTTGGCAGCGTACGCCTTGCGGAGCTCACAGAAGATCCGCATAATCATCGCTTTGCCGGTGTCACAGAAGAGGTCATTCAGGTGCCCGGCGGCCATATCCATGCGCTATGCACGAGAACAGATTTCTATGAAGATCATTTCCACCCCATTCACATTAAAACCGGACTACCTGTTCCGGTTGGTGAGGGTGATGACGCCCGCCATATTCACTTTATTGATGCCGAAACAAAAGTGGAAGATGGGCATTCCCACGAGTTCATTGCAACAACGCTTATTGATAATCCAATAGGGGATTAACTGCACTCATTTTCATGCAAAAAAACAACCCTTCTCGTGCATTTCAATCTGTAACGAGAAGGGTGATTTTTTGTATGTGCTGTTCCGCTATTCAGGGGCACACCTCTATGCACAATAGCGTATAATGATGTCAGGGACGTTACTATTGAATGTTATGGAGGCGCATCTATGTGCGAAGTAAGATATTGCCACTCTGTTGGCCAACGCCAGAATATGAATGACATGTACCGATATACATATTACCCCTCCTGCAGCCAGTATCAGAAAGGGGCCGCAGTGCTGATCGGCGCGCAAAAAACATGCCCCTTTCTACAACGCGCCACTGCCGTGCATCAGATGCAGCGTGCTGTGTCGGATCGGACGCTGTCTCTGATACAAAACCCCAGATACAGAGCAGGCCGCGTGATCGGGGTTCCACCGCCTCCGTCGGGCGCGCCTGTGCCGCCGCGGGAAGACCAGATGACGCCGGAAACGATATCCGACGCACCTGTATCAATTGCCGCAGAGAACGCTGTGGCGGATGCCGCTGCACCGTCGAACGCGGTACCCAATCCCCCTGCCGTGCTTCCCGATAACGACACATCAGATAACGTGATTACACTGCCGGAAACGGAACCCGCTGCACCAGTGGACGCGGTCTCTGTTGCGCTTGCTGAGGCAACCGGCGAAGACACATTGGAACCCGAAACCACACAGCCGACAAATCTGGTTTCGCTGAACGTAGAACTTGAGGTGCCTGTAACGGTCAACCTCTCTCTGGAAAGCGTCCCATTGACAGCGCAGGACGCTATTCCCACGTCGTATAGCGTATTGGAGCCACATCCGGAGCCCAGTCTGGCGGAGGATACCGCTAGCACGGACAAACAAGAACATAAAAATGTCGCTCAGATTATCCCGATTGGCATCGTCCCACGCCCAGTCGCGGCATTGGTCCCGCCGCTGTGCGAAACAATTGACCCACCCATTGATCGCGAGATTGGAGGAACTATGCAGCCTGAACAAGCGCGGAGGAACGCAGCTCCGGATCATTGCAAGCCGGAAGCGGAAACATGCCACCCCTGTGATACGATCCCCCCCAACGCCGCCGCTGTGCGTCACAGGGATGCTGCCGACGAGGGGCTATTGTGCTATAAAGAATGGTGGTATCGGCGCAATGTAGATGTCGTGGTGCGCGGAGAAAGACTCAGCGGAATGCCTATATTGATACATAATCACACCATTCGGCTGGTCAATCCATCCTACAGCTACTTCATCCCCCTGAGCCATGTGGACTACATCCGCACGGATGACGGATACGGTAAATAATAACACGCGTCCCGCAAAATAACGCGGGACGCATTTTTTGCATTTTATACTTGACTATTTTAGTCCAGGATATATAATAAAGATAGCAACCGGTGTACGAATTGGTCATATCTTGTCGGTTGTTACAAGAATCGCGGGCAGCTTTGGTATGTTTGCCCATGGAAATCTATGATATTCTAATAATGGAGATGATTGGAATTTAAACGTGCCCTTTCCCAGCATTTCGTCCCATCGCTCACAGAAATTGGCGTATAAAACACGAGGAGGCAGTATTATGTTTTTTTCAACCAGTGTCCAGCATGAAGAGCTTCGCGCCAAGATCCGGACATTTGCGGAAACGGAAATCAAGCCGATCGCATCTGAGCTGGATCAGGAGAACCGGTTCCCGGACGACATTGTAAAGCAGATGGGCAAAATGGGCCTGATGGGCCTCCCTTTCCCAAAGGAATATGGCGGCAGCGGCCTCGATATCATGAGCTACGCCATCGCGGTCGAGGAGCTTTCCCGGGTAGATGGAGGCGTCGGGGTCATCTTATCCGCGCATGTTTCCCTGGGTAGCTGGCCTATTATGGCCTATGGAACCGAAAAGCAGAAAAAGCAGTACCTGATTCCCCTTGCGAAAGGGGAAAAAATTGGTGCCTTTGGTCTCACAGAGTCAGAAGCGGGCAGTGATGCCGGAGGAACCGAGACCACAGCGGAGCTGGACGGTGACTATTACATTCTCAACGGCGGCAAAATCTTTATTACAAACGCCCCCAAGGCGGATATTTACGTGGTCTTTGCCGTAACCACGCCGGATATCGGAACAAGAGGCATCAGCGCTTTCATCGTCGAAAAGGGCTGGGCGGGCTTCGACTTTGGCGAGCACTATGACAAGCTAGGCATTCGCTCGTCATCCACCGCGGAGCTTGTGTTTAACAACGTCAGAGTGCCAAAGGAAAACCTGCTTGGCGAGGAGGGTCAGGGCTTTCGCATCGCCATGGAGACGCTGGACGGCGGGCGTATCGGCATCGCCTCTCAGGCGCTGGGTATCGCGCAGGGCGCGTATGAAAGTGCCGTCGAATACGCCAAGGACAGGGAACAGTTTGGAAAGCCGGTCGCCTTCCAGCAGGCGATCTCCTTTAAAATCGCCGACATGGCGACAAAGCTGCGTGCCTGCCGCATGCTCGTCTACAGCGCGGCGGAGCTGAAAGAAAACCATGAGCCATACGGCATGGAGGCCGCGATGGCAAAGCAGTATACCTCCGACCGGTGCCTTGAGATCGTGAACGACGCCCTGCAGATATACGGCGGCGCAGGCTATATCAAAGGCATTGACGTGGAGCGGTTCTACCGTGACGCCAAAATTTGCACCATTTATGAGGGTACAAACGAGATACAGCGGGTCGTAATCGCATCCCATATATTAGGGAAAGAACCCAAGTCCAATGCGCCTACGAAGAAAAAAGGCCCGGTGACCGGCGTGCGCAAAAAGATGATTTTTACCTCCGGCTCTCCGGCGGAGCAAGTCTCCGCGCTGGTCGCGGCCCTGGAGAAGGACGGGTATGACTTTACCGTCGGCATCCCGATTGATACGCCGATCACGCAGGCTGAGCGGGTCGTGAGCGCGGGCAAGGGCATCGGCGCCAAGGAGAATATGCAGCTTATTACGGCCCTTGCCGCGGCAGCGGGCGCTGCGGTCGGCTCATCCCGCCCCGTGGCCGAAACGCTGAAATATGTACCCCTGAGCCGCTACGTCGGCATGTCGGGTCAGAAGTTCAAGGGCAACCTCTACATCGCCTGCGGCATATCCGGTGCTGGACAACACCTCAAGGGCATTAAAGACGCCGCGACCATCGTCGCCATCAACAGCAACCCCAACGCCAAAATATTCAAAAACGCGGATTACGGGATTGTCGGCGATTTGATGGAAATTCTGCCGCTGCTCACCGCCGCGCTGGATAACGGACAGCCCAAGACAGAAGCGCCGCCGATGAAGAAAATGAAACGCGCAAAGCCCAAAAAGCAAGCACCTCGTTACAAATCATATGTCTGCTGCGGCTGCGGCAATGAATATAACCCGGAAATCGGCGACCCAGAGGGCGACATTCCGCCCGGGACGCTCTTTGAAAAACTGCCGGATGAGTGGACTTGCCCGGAGTGCGGCGAGGAAAAGGATATGTACATAGCGGAATGACCATAAATTATTAAGGAGGCTGCGCAACATGTATACAGTGCGAAACGTAACGGACGACCTGTACTGGGTAGGTGGAAACGACCACCGTCTGGCCCTGTTTGAAAATGTACACCCCATTCCCCGGGGCGTATCCTATAATTCCTACTTGTTGCTGGACGAGAAGACCGTCCTGTTCGATACCGTTGACTGGTCTGTGTGCCGTGATTTTATTCGGAACGTGGAATCCGTTTTAAACGGCCGTCCGCTGGACTATCTGGTGATCAACCATATGGAGCCCGACCACGGCGGATCCATTGAAGAAATTATCTTGCGGTATCCCGCGGTACAAATCATCAGCACGGAAAAGGCATTCCTGATGATGCATCAGTTTGGCTTCACCATAGATGGGCTGGAGGACGAGGTCAAAGAGGGCGATATCCGTAACTTCGGAAAGCATACCGTCACCTTCGTGGCCGCCCCCATGGTGCACTGGCCCGAGGCGATGGTTTCATTCGACGTGACGGACGGTGTCCTATTCGCCGCCGACGCCTTTGGCTCCTTTGGCGCGCTTGACGGCAAGCTCTTTAACGACGAGGTGAACTTCGACCGGGACTGGATTGACGACGCCCGGCGCTACTACACCAACATTGTCGGCAAATACGGCCCCTTTGTGCAGGCACTCTTAAAGAAGGCGGGGACCATCGATATTAAGATCATCTGCCCCCTCCACGGCCCTGTCTGGCGGTCTGATTTTGGGTATATTCTGGACAAATACGACAAGTGGAGCCGGTACGAGCCGGAGGAAAAGGGCGTCATGATCGTCTATGCCTCCATGTACGGCAACACCGAATACGCCGCCCAGGCACTGGCGTCCCGCCTTTGCGCGAAGGGGATGAGTAATGTGTATGTATACGACGTCTCTAACACCCACGTATCCTACCTCATCTCCGAAACCTTCCGCCTGAGTCATATCGTTTTGGCATCTGTGACCTATAATCTGGGCATCTACCCGCCGATGGAAAGCTATCTGCGGGATATGAAAGCCCTAAACCTGCAAAACCGCACGATTGGCATCATCGAAAACGGCTCCTGGGCTCCAAAATCCGGCTCGTTGATGGCTGAATTTCTGGACCAGGAGATGAAGATGATCAACGTGCTGGACGAAACCATGACGGTTACCTCCTCCATGAACGAGCTCAGCGCACCCGACCTCGACGCACTGGCCGACAGTATTCTGGAATCCATGAAGGAATAAACATTGCTGATATCAATCATCAGGGGCATGACGGAATCCATTTCCGCCATGCCCCTGTGATTTTTCGGTGCGCGCTTATTGGTTCGTTATAATATAGACCACCATCCGGTAGAGAATGGTCGCAACCTCCGCGCGAGTCGCGTTCCCGGCGGGGTCAAGTGTTTTGGCGTCCTTGCCGGTGATCAGGCCGGTGCCGACCACCCAGCGCATGGCGTCCACAGACCAATCGGATACTTGCCCCTGATCCGTGTAGCCGCTCAGAGAAACACCGTTGGAGGTGTCGAGGCCAAGGTATCCGGCATAGCGGTACATGATCACCGCCAGCTGCTCACGCGTGATGTTCCCGTCCGGATCGAACATGCTGTCGCTCATCCCGGTCACAATCCCGTTCCCGGCCGCCCACGCCACCGCATCTGCATACCAGTCACTGCCCGAAACATCCTGGAAGCTCCCCGTCCCCGCGGGTTCGTTCTCCAGCCGGTGCAGTACCGTTACCAGCATGCCGCGCGTCATCGTGGCATCCGGTGCAAAGACCCCGTCCGACACGCCCTGGAACAGACCGCGCCCGCTGACAAAGTCCACTGCGGTGCTATACCAGTCGCTGCCGGACACGTCGCCAAAATTGCTCGTGTAGTCCGCCAGCCGCACCGTTGCGCTGCCGGAGAGCCGCACCAAGATCTGCCCGTCCACGACCGCCGATTTCTTCACCAGTGTCTCCACGCCATCCGCGCCCGTCACGTACACCAGCGTTGTATCGGACGTCGCCGCAAGGGATACCTCCAGCCCGCCGTCCAGCGTCCAGACGGTGCTGCCGCCCTGCGTGACCGTAACGGATACGGCATTGCTTCCCGTCGGTTCAACCAGAATGGTTGCGTCTCCACCGGCAAGCTGGCTCAGGCTTGCGCTTGGCACGACTACGTCTGCCGAAGCGGTGGAGAGCTGCAGCTCTTTCTCCTGCTCTGCCGCCGCTGCAATTGCGCCGGCTTCCACTTCAAACTGCACCGCGTCGGAGCTGCTGCCCTCCAGCACCACAGTGTCGGTCGTCGTGCTCTCCAGTGCCGTTTCCATATCCTGTTCGGTCATGGTGACCGTTTCGGTTTCTGTTGTAACCGCGGTATCGTCGCTGTCGCTGCTGGAGCTGGAGCTGGAGCTGCCTCCGCCTCCTCCGCTGGAGCTCTGTCCGGAAATGGTCACCTGCAGCTCGCCATATACGCCGGAGCCGTCCGCCGTGGTGGCCCGTACCGTAACGGTGCCGTTTGCGCTGGCGGTGAGCAGGCCGGAATCACTGATCGTCCCGCCGCTCCCGCTGGAGATGGACCAGACAACTGTCTGGGATGCTGTCGTGGGCTGCACGTCAGCCTGCATTTGCAGGGTGCCGCCCTTGCTCGAAATGGTCGTCGCGCTATTCGCGCCGCTCACCGTGACGGCTGTTGCCACATACGGCAGTACCACGGTCGCGGACGTGGCGTCCGACTCGTTTAGAATCATCGTTTCAGCATAGCGTATATATCCTATTACGCTCTCACCGCCTACCGCCGTTTTGATGCGCACATCGCTGTAGGTCGCATCGTCAAAGCTGTATTCCGCGCCTGTCACCGCCGGGATCTCTACTGTATAGGTTCCCGTAGCCGGGTCATAGGCGTAGGTCAGGGTGAACTCTGCTGGTGCCGCCTGATCGTCTTTGCGCAAATCCACTGTCTCGCTGACCGCCTCCGATGCGAGATGCGTCGCCGTCTCCGCATAGCGGATTTGGACTGCTACCACGGGATTGTCCGTGAATGTAGCCTCATTTGTACTGTCCCAAGTTGTCCCGCCGTCAAAGCTGTACTCCGCGCCTGTCACCGGTGTGATGGTAATGGTGGTACGATCCGCGCTGACGGTATGCGCAAGCGTCGGAACGCTTGTGTTCGCCAGCTTCTGGAACGTAACGCTCACACTGCCTGCCGTACCGGCGAAATGTGTCGCGGTTTCCGCATAGCGGGCGTAGAAGTTCTGCGTATCGCCCGCGGCAAAGCCGGTAAACACATTCCCTTCTTCCCATGTGCTTCCATCTTTGGAATACTCCGCGCCGTCCACCACAGCGAGCGTATACGTAAAGGTGCTTCCGTCGCCGGTATAACTGCCGGTGACGGTGGGCGCAGTGTTCTCCGCCGCTTTTGTCACCACCGCTGTGTTTGCCGAACTCACCGAGCCGGTGCAGTTCGCGGCTGTGACCGTCACGTTGATGACTGCGCCGATATCCTCCGCCGTCAGCGTATAGGCGCTTGCAGTGGCGCTTGCAATTGACGCGCCGTCCCGCGTCCACTGGTAGGTCAAGGTGCCCGTCGCGACGCCCGACGTTGCGGTCAGGCCTGTCGTGCTTGCCGTCAGGGTGTCACCATAGGCAATGCTGCCGGTAACCGTCACGGTACCGCCCAGCTCCGCCTTCTCCGTCGTCACTGAGAGCGCGGTGCTTGCCGAGGAAGGATTATAGTTGCTCGTCTCGGCAAGCCGGATGTAAAAGTTGTAGGTTGTATTCGGCGTTAAATCGGTAAATGTAGCGCTGGTTTGCCACTCGTTTCCGTTGCTGTATTCCACGGCTGCGGTTATGCCGGTGGAAGATGCCAGTGTTACACTGGTATTGGTTTTGCTTGCTACCGTAGGCGCGGCTGGTGTCGCCTGTGCCGCTTTCCCAATGGTAAATTCCTGTGTCACCGCGCCCGTATAAACGTCACCTGTGCCTGTAACGGTGATTGTGGCCGTTCCCGCGTCGGTGTTGTCGCTCAGGGTTGTGGTATAATCTGTTCCCGCCGTCAAGGTTTTTCCGCCGAACACAACTGTAAAGGTCGGCGATTGCGCTGCTCCGGTATAGGTATAGGTTCCGGTTACCGTTACGACAGCGGTAGAAATATTCGCTGTGGTCTTCCCTGTATTTTCCGAGCTGATCGAACCGTTGTAGTTTGCCGCCGTGACCGTTACATTGATAACTGCGCCGATATCACTCGCTGTCAGCTCGTAGCTGGCGCTGGTAGCCTCTGCAATTTCCACACCGCCCCGCGTCCACTGATAGGTCAGGGTACCCAGCTCTACGCCGGACGTCGTGGTCAGGCCGGTTGTGTCCGCCGTCAGGGTTGCTCCGTATGCAAAGGTGCCGGTGATCGCCACCGCACCGCCCAGCGTCGACTTGCCCATGGTCACGACGAGTGCGGCACTGGTCGGGGACGCCTCATGGTTGGCATCTTCGGCAAGTCGGATGTAGAAGCTGTAGACTGTATTTGGTGTCAGTCCGGTAAATGTCGCGCTGGCCTGCCAGTTGGTGCCATCCATGCTGTACTCCACGGCTTCGGTTATGGTCGTGCTGGGCTTCAGCGTGACGCTTGTCGTGTCTGGATCGCCGTCCAGCACGGGGGCCGCCGGCTGCGCCTGGGTTGCTTTTGCTATGGTAAAGGTCTTGATCGCCGTTCCCGTATAATTGCCTGTGCCTGTAATGGTGATGGTGGCCGTCCCCGCGTTGATGTTATCGGTCACGGCTGCGGTATAATCTGTATCCTTCGTCAGGTCGTTCCCGCCGAGTGTTACGGTGAAGGCCGGTTGAATGGCATCTCCTGTATAGGTATAGGTTCCTGTTACCGTCACCATATCAGAAGTGATTGCCGCCGTGATCGCCGTTGTACTCCCGCCGACTGAGCCGGTGCAGTTTTCTGCCGTGACTGTCACAGTAATCACTGCGCCGATATCATCCGCTGTTAGCAGATAGGTGTCGGTGTTGGTACCAATTGCAACTCCGTCCCGTGTCCACTGGTAGGTCAGGGTGCCCAGTGTTGTTATGGCGGGCGTAGCGGTCAGGCCTGTCGTTTCTGCCGTCAGTGTTTCGCCATATGCAGCGATGCCGGTAATCGCTACCGTCCCGCTGAGCGCCGCCTTGTCCGTGGTCACCGAGAGGGCCGCGCTTGCCGCGGAGGACTCATAGTTGGCCGTCTCGGCAAGCCGGATGTAGACGCTGTAGGCTGTGTTCGGGGTCAGATCGGTGAATGCAGCGCCGGTCTGCCAGCTGTTGCCGTCCATGCTGTATTCCACGCTCCCGGTTACGCTAACGGGCGGCACAAGCGTAACGCTGGTAGCAGTTTGGCTATACACCTCTGGGGCAGGCGGCGTCGATGGCGTTGCTTTCCCTATCGTAAAGGTCCCTGTCGCTGTACCCGAATAATTGCCGGTACCTGTAACGGTTATGGTGGCCGTCCCCGCGTCGGTGTTGTCGCTCCACGCTGTGGTATAATCTGTCCCCTCCGTCAAGTCACTCCCGTTCAGCGTGACTGTGGGGGCCGGGGTGAAGGCGCTTCCGGTATAGGTATAGGTGCCTGCTGCCGTCACTGTTGCGGCAGAAAGATCCATCGTAATCGGTGTTGTATTCGTCGAGCTGACTGCTCCATCTTGCCCCGATGCCGTGACCGTCACGTTGATGACTTTGCCGATATCCTCCGCGGCCGTCGTATAGGTTTTGCCGGTTGCACCCGTAATCGCAACGTCGCCCCGCATCCACTGGTAGGACAACTGGTCTTCCGCTATTGCTACACTGTCCACGTATACGTCTGCATTCGCGGTTAGTGTCACCGGATATTCGTACCCGCCGGTAATCGTCACCGTGCCCTCCAATGCCACAATAACGGTTACCTCCAGGGGAATAAAGCCGGTGTCGGTTCCGCTTGTATAGGAGATGCCGTATTCCGGCTCGGCAGTTGTCCCTTGAATGGCCCATTTCGCCGTTGCGGTATCAGGCGAAACGATGAGATCGGTTGATGCCCCCGCTATATAGCTTGTACCCTGTGCGTTCCAGCAGATGGCAATGCCATTGTCGGTTGGTGCCAAAGTTGCGGGGTACAGCACGTCTGTCACAGCAGTTCCCTCGTCGAACAGCAGTCCCTCCGTCATGGTAAAGGTGCCTGCGCTGACATACACGCCGTTGGTGGTTGTGGCGGTATTGTTGATAACTTTGCCACCCGTTATTTTGAAGCTGGTATTTGAATTGATGACATAAACTCCACCGCCAGTGGCAGCTGTATTGCCGCTGATGACGCCACCTGCCAGGGTGTGCGTGGCCGAGGCGGACGTCATCGCAAACACACCGCCGCCGCTGACGTTTGCCGTGTTGCCGCTGATGGTACCGCCATTCATGGTGGAGGCGGCCCCAGAGCCCCCGGACATAGTCACTCCGCCTCCAAAGTCGGCTGTATTGCCGCTGATGGTTCCGTCCGTCAGGGTGAGGACGCCTGCGCTGTACACCCCGCCGCCTGCGCCGGTGGTGTTAAGTGTTCCGCTGCCCCCGGCTGTGTTGCCGCTGATGGTAGTGCCCGTTATACTGACGGTGGCATTTGAGTTGGAAAGACTGACGCCGCCGCCGTTTCCAGTGGACGCGGCATTATTATACACGGCTGTATTACCGCTGATGATGCCACCCTGCAGGTCGGTGGTGCCGACTGTACTATCGCGGGAGACAAGCACGCCGCCGCCATTTGTACCTTTGTTGTTTGCCACTGTGCCATCTTCCATAGTGAAGGTGCAGTTTAAAACATATATACCGCCGCCGCCAGATCCAAAAGTCGCTCCCAGCAGCGCCTCATTTCCACTGATTTCGCCGTCCTCCAGTGTGAATGTTCCTCCCGTGATATACACGCCGCCACCTTGCGCGGTACCTGTGTTCCCACTAATTTTGCCGTTGGACATGGTGAACAGAGCATTGGAGAGATATATTCCGCCGCCGTAGCAGGTGGTAGCGGCGCCGGTGAGAGAATTTCCACTGATCTCACCGCCCGTCATTTTAGCGGTAGCGGTAGCGCCGGTTACAACCACGCCACCGCCGCGGTAGGTGGCCGCGTTTGCTTTGATTGCACCGCCATTCATCGTGAAGGTGCTGGTGCCAGCGGTGCTGCCACTGACGTATATCCCGCCGCCCTGGCCATAGCTGGTGCTGGACCCGATGACCGTATTGTTGCTGATTTCACCGTCCTCCATCGTAAAGTCGCCGTTCACAACATACACACCGCCGCCGTACTGCGTTGCCGCCGTATTGTTGCTGATTGCGCCGCCGTTCATCACGATGCTGCTGCCGATGGTGGCATATACACCGCCGCCGCTTGCTGTACCGGCGTTTCCTGTCACTTTGCTGCCGTCCTCCATGGTTAAGCTGCCGCCATAAACATACACCGCACCATAGGTGCTCCTGTTATTCTGTAAAATCGCGCCGCTTTCCAGCGTGAGACTTCCGCCTTCGTTTATATATACCAAGGGGGTAGCATTTGCACTATAGGTAGTCTGCTGCCCATCCAGAGTGATGCCGCTCAAAATAAGCGTCGCATCGTCTTCTACCTGAAGCAAACGGCCAGTGGCAACAGCGGTGGCGGCACCGGTAAGCCCCCGGTTCAGCGCTACATCACCGTCACCTGTAATGGTGAGGATATATTCATCGTTGGTGATGGCAGTAACCGTGCTGTCGATCGTAATGTTGTTCATAACTCGGATCGTCATGTTATAACCAGCCTGGTTAAATACCTTGATGGCGTTATCCAGGTCGGTCAGCGTGTAAACCTCATACGTATCTATCTTCACAGTAATATCCGACACAGTAATAAACCCTACTGCGTCACCAACAGCGTAATAAATTCCATACGCAAGGGTATCGCTGATAGCCCAGTACACCTCCGCATCTGAGGGCAAGCATGCAATATCAGTACTGGTTTTCACATCATATACCTCTGTCCCCACAGCTTCGTCCCAACAGATGGCTATGCCGTCCGAGGTTGGTGTCCAACCTGTACCCGCATCGACAAGCGCAGCGACGGAGGCTTCTGTACCGTATACATACCCGCCCGTCAAAGCGAATGTTCCGCTGCTGTACACTCCGCTTCCGGAGGTTGCTGTATTCTCGCTGATGATGCCGCCGGTCATGGCAAGGGTTCCGGTGGTATTTACGTAGACACCACCGCCGGCGGTGGTTGCCGTGTTCTCGCTGATGATTGTGCCGCCGGATACGGCAAGGGTGCCGGACGCAACATAGATACCGCCGCCGGTCACTGCCTCGTTCTCGCTGATGGTCCCATCGGATACGGCAAGGGTTCCGGTGGAAACCGCGTAGATGCCGCCGCCGGAGGTGCTTGCCTCATTGTTACTGATGGTACCGCCGGTCATGGTAAGACTGCCGGCGGACGCGGCGTAGATACCGCCGCCGTTCGTCGCATCATTGCCGATAATCATGCCTGCGTCCGACAGACTAAAGCTGCCTTCCACGTAGATACCGCCACCGCTCGTCGCACTGTTGCCGGTGATGGTGCCGCCGGTCATGGTAAGGCTGCCGGTGGACGCAACGTAGATACCGCCGCCGATCATCGTACTGTTGCCGGTGATGGTGCCGCCGGTCATGGCAACGCTGCCGGTGGCATCGACGTAGACCCCGCTCCCGCTGTTATCTTGCAGGATGGCGTCTTCGCCCAGCGTAAGCGTGCCGCTGACATATACCAGAGGCGCCGTATTGGCTGAGTCGGTGGCCTTCGCTCCATTCAACGTAATTCTTTGCAGCACAAGGGTTGCCCCGTCCGCCACCTCCAGCAGGTTTTCATCTGTCATGCCCGTGCCACGCGTCAGCGTTCCCCCTCCCATGATGGTGAGGGTGTAATTCGAGTTGTCTATTTCGGGCAGTACGCTGTCAATTGTTATATCGCTCACCGCGATGGTCACGTCGGCGCTTCCATTGTTAAACGCCGTAATGGCCGCTGCCAAATCACTGATATCCGTCGTTTGCGCCACTACCGACACCGTATCAACCGGAAGAAATCCGGTGCTGGTGCCGTTTTCGTAGGCGACGCCGTCTTCGCCGTTATCAATCGCCCAGGTTGCCGTTGCGGTTGCAGGCAGCGTATCAAGGCTGTCTGTGTCTCCGTCCGTGTATATATCACCGTCGGCCCCGCTCCAGCGGATGGCAATGCCGGTATCGCTCGGGCCTGCCCATGTGGCCGGATACACAAAGCTTGCAGCGTCTGCCCCCGTGCCAAATAGCAATCCATCCGTCATGGTGAACGTAGCACTACTGGAATACACCGCACTGCCGCCGCCGCTTTGGGCGGTATTCCCCATGAGCGTACCACCTGTCATGTCGAAGGCCGCAGACAAGTTGTATACGCCGCCGCCGTTTGCAGTGGGCGCGTCATTGCCGCTGATTTCACCGCCTGACATGGTAAAGGGCGCAGAATAGTTAAATACACCACCGCCGCCACTCGTGCCGGTCACGTGGTTTCCCGTAATTTTACCGTCGGTCATGTCTATGGCGCAGCCGCTGCCATTGGCATACAACCCGCCGCCACGGGTAGCGGTTGTGTTGCCACTGATTTCGCCACCGTTGATATTGATATCGATGGTGCCGGAAGCACCAATACCGCCGCCGCCATAGGTGGTGCTGGTCGTGGAGGTCGCGTTACCCGTGATGAGGCCATCTTCCATGGTAAAGATGGCTCCACTTGAGCCGTTAATCCCCACGCCGCCGCCGTAATACACGGCAGTGTTGCCGCTGATTTCACCGCCTGACATGGTGAAGCTCCAGACCCCGCTCGTCATATATACGCCGCCGCCGCTGCCGAGGCTTGTATTGCCGGTAATTTTCCCACCGGACATGGTGAACGTGACCGCACCTGTCGTATAGATGCCGCCACCGCCGTAACTGCTGCTGCCACTTGTCGTCTCGTTTTCGCTGATCTCGCCGCCCGTTATAGAAATGGTGCTGCCGTCAATTGCATGTACGCCTCCACCATTGCGGTATGTTGAATTCTCGCTGATTGTTCCGCCGTTCAGGTTAAATGTGGTGCCACCGATATAGACTCCGCCGCCTGTAGCAAGGGAGGAGGTCCCGATATTGCTGTTGTCGCTGATTGTACCGGCGTTCATCGTGAATGTGCCGCCCGCTATACTCACACCGCCGGCAGTGTAATTTGTGGCGGTGTTCCCGCTGATTTCGCCGCCGGTTTCCTCCCCGTTCTCATCCGTTATGCTATCCATCGTGAAGGTTCCCGCGGCCACGTACACTCCGGCACCGCCGCGTGCTGTTGTATGCCCGCTGATGGTACCGCCGGACATCGTAAAGTCACCATCGGCAACATATACACCGCCGCCATAATAGCCGGTGTTGATTGTGTTTGCGCTGATTGTACCGCCATTCATCTGAAAGGTTCCGGCACTCATGTAAACCCCCCCGCCGCCGGCGTTTGTGGTGGTCCCGGTACTCGTATTCGCGCTGATTGTACCGCCGTTCATGGTGAGGGTACCGCTGCTCATATATATCCCGCCGCCGAACCTGGCTACTGAGTTCCCCGTGATCATACTGCCCTCGTTCATGGTGAGGTTCCCTCCGGTTACATATGCTCCGCCGCCTAATGTGCTGGAGGTGCTGGTATTCGTGGCACCTGTTAAAATTGCGCCATCCCCCAGAATGCAATTGCCGCCTTTGACAGCTATCAGCGCACACGCCCCGGAGGAAGCAGTGACCGTAACGTTTTCGAGCGCCAGTGTTCCATTCGTCACAGTGAGTGCATATATTGCTCCAGCCCGGGTCAGCGTATAACCGGCACCGGCAATCGTAAGGGTGCAACCGTTTGCGTTATTAATGGCTGTTATGGTGCTACTTGTCGAAAAGCTCCCGGTTAGATTGATTATCATATCGGTGGAGCCACTGTTAAAGGTAGAGATTGCGCTCATCAATGTCGTTGAACTGCCCACATTCACCGTGGTTGCTTCCCCATCTAACACGACGACCCCATCCACACCCGAAACCATCGGCTGCTCGGTGGCCTCCGTTTCCACAGGGGCTTCCGTCTCTGCGGGGGCTTCCGTCTCTGCAGGGGCATCCGTCTCCTCAGTGGCATCTGTCTCCTCAGTGGCATCTGTCTCCTCAGTGGCATCTGTCTCCTCAGTGGCATCTGTCTCCTCGGGGACATCCGTCTCCTCCGGGACGTCCGATGCTTCCGGGTCGTCCGTGGCCGCCGCATCCGTATCTTCCGTATCCTCGGACTCCGTCATCTCGTAGACCTGATCCCCATCGTCCTCCTGCGCAAAGGCCCCCATCGGCATGCCGCCAACAACCAGAACCAGTGCCAGTGCCCATGCCAGAACTCTCTTGAGCTGTTTTTGTTGCATATTTGATACTTCCTTTCCAATTTGACCGTGTAGCATGCGTATTATCAAAAGACATGCCAGCCTCCGCCAGCTATCCTGAGATACGATTTCGTCCTATTGGTTCGTTGCAATATAGACCACCATCCGGTAGAGAATGGTCGCGACTTCCGCGCGGGTTGCATTCCCGGCGAGATCAAGTGTTTCGGCGTCCTTGCCACCGCGTCTGCATACCAGTCGCTACCCGAAACATCCTGGAAGCTGCCCGTCCCGGCGGGCTCATACGAGGTAATCCGACATCATTTGCGCAAATTGGGCGCGTGTCACGGTCGCCTGCAGCGACGCTGCAAAGCTGTCACTGATCACCCCGGACGACTGCGCCCATATGAGCGCCTCCACATTGTCACCACCGGCATCGCCTTGTGAGAACACCGTCTCATACCGGTACAGAACCGTGATTGCCTGTTCCCATGTCACCGGATCGTCCGGGCGGAACGCTGTTGGGCTAACGCCCGAAATCATGTTGTAAGCAGCCGCCCATGTTATCGCATCGGCGTACCAGCTTCCGTCCTTACCGTCTAAAAACCCGGAGCTGCCCGTAACCGGCGGCGCACCTTGCAGCCGATAGAGCACCGTCGCAAGCATACCGCGGGTCATGTCGGCTTGCGGGCTGAAGGTCCCGCTCCCCGTGCCGTAAAAAAGCCCCGCATCCACCACGTAGGTCACCGCGCCCGCGTAGGCTGCATCCTCAGGCACATCCTGAAAACCCGTGCTTTTGGCCGGTGCACGCCCATTTGTCGCTGTGCTCTCTGCCTGCCAGCGCAAAACAGGGTATCCGTTATTGATGCCTGCTGTGTCCGCCACATACGCATCCCCCAAAAGCGCCGCAAACGCCGGGTCTTTCATCGCAGCTTCGCTCCGCACGCCGGAATCGTCCACCGTTCCCTTGATGTAATAGCCGCCGCCGGGCGCGGAGCCCGCAAGGTAGTAGCAGTTGACAAGCTGTGAGGCGAGGCCGTTCATTGTGCTGATGCCCATGGCAAAGCTGTCGCCCATGCCGGCGGTAATGTTTCCGGTGCTATAACAATTTTTCAATAAAATCTCATTGGTGCCGGAGATACCACCGGCAGGCCAGCCGCCGGACACATCCCCTGTGTTATAGCAATCTTTCACGTATCCGCCGTTCCAGCCCGCGCCGACGATGCCGCCGGTTCCTTTTGCGTCTGAGCCGCTGATGCGCGCAAAATTCGCGCAGTTTTCAATGATACCTCCTTGGTTGGTTTTGCCGATTTTGCCGACAATACCGCCGACTGAGCGGTTTGCGTTGATAAATCCCGTCACCGCGACATTCCGAACCGTAGGGTTATCCGCGCGCAGGCTCACCGGGTCGTCATCATGACAGCCCAGCCGTCCGATAACACCAACAGATGCGCCGTCGCCATAATTGAGCGTGCAGTGCCGGTCACAGTAAATGTTATAAATGGTATGTCCATTCCCATCGAACGTGCCGTTAAAGGAGGCGCCGATTTTTGTTGCCGTGTTCTCGTCCTCCATCAGGTACTGCCCGCCGATGGGCATGAAATTTGGCCCGCTCCACGTATTGTAATCTCCGCAAACGCCGCCCATGTCCAGCTCCGCCGTCAGCAGGACGGTCTTGCCGTTAAAGTCATCGGCACCGTAATGGTAGTCATCCGTGGATTTATTATTGCTGCCTGATTCCGCCCAGGATTCCAAATCCACGATATAAGACGCATCGCCAATTACCGTCTCAATTTCAGTGTTGTAAATACCATTGACAATTGCCGCAAGCCCCATTAGTTTTTCCGGTGTGTCAATCTCGAATGTTGTATCCTCTGTGTTGTACCACGACACATCAATGGTTGTCCCATCCCAGGGGCGCAGCGCGTACGGCGCGGTCAGCGCAGCTGCCTGTGTTACCGAAAGCAGGGATGCCAGCAGGGCAATCGCACAGGTCCCCGCAATCTGGCATATCGCGTTTTTCTTCATAAAGTCCCCCATTTTATTCTATGTCCCGCGGCCGGAACCAACCGGGCTCCGGCCGCGGTGCGCTTTATTTCTCCGTGCGCTGTCTCCGGTAGCGGTATATACCGCCAAAAATCAGAAGCGCTGCAATAGCAATGCATATGAGGACGATCACCATGCCGCTGGTTTGGGAAACGGCATTTTGCACCGCTTTGAATATCTCTTCCGACTGCGCATCTTCCGGAATCTCCAGCGCTGTATCCTCATCCTGTAGCAGTCCGGCACCGCCGCCTTCACTGCCGCCGTTGCTTCCTTCTTGCATCCCGGTGTCCGGCTGCGCAGCTTCCACCGTCACGCCATCCATGTCCCCAGCCTGTGTGACGGGTGGTACCCAGCCCATCACATCTTCGACGTTTACATCCTGTGGATTGGTATCGGCGCTCGTGCCGTTGTCGCCCTTGGGCACGGTGTTGTTGTCGGCATCCGGGTCTGTGCCCTGGCTGTCGGAATCATCTGGGTTGCTGTTGGTGCCGGGACTGTTGTTGCCGGTGCCGCCGGAGTTATCGCCGCTGCTGCCGGCACCGCCGGCTTTGCTGCCGCCGTAGCCCTTGCTGCCGCTGCCGGATCCGCCATCCCCGGTGCCGGCACCGCCGTCGTCGTTGTCGCCGGTGCCGGTATTGGTGTCGTCACCACCATCGTCACCACCATCGTCACCACCATCGTCACCGCCATTATCGCCGCCGCCATCGTCATCGCCGTCGTCCTTAAGTACATCGTCATCTGTTGTCTCCGCTTTAAAGGTAACGTGAAGCAGCATATTCCCCTGCTCCATCGCAAACTGAACCGTGCCGTCCTCCTGTACGGCATCTGCCAGATCCACGCTCTTGCTGCTCGCAGCCAGCTTATCGCTATCCCATGTCATCACATCCGCCTTTATGCTCTCCAGCACATAGGTTGTCGTCGTAGTCCTGTCGTACAGCGCACCGTCCACTTCCACTTCCGTCGGCTCACCTGCGGTGGACGTACCCACCACCGTAACCGTAACCGGGAAGCCTACACTGCCATATCCCACCTCCTCCGACTCAGATGAGCTGATGGTGCGGTCCTCTACAGAAATCGTTACGCTTGCCTGTGCGGCATCCACGCCCTCGATGGCCAGTCGGTACACCTCAGGCGTCCCGATTTCCGGAGGCTCCGTGCCCTGTGTCCATATAAGGCTGCGCGCGGAGCCCGACCCCGTTGCCAGACCGCCGTCCAGAAGGTACGCAATTTCACCGCTGTAAAACGCTTCGTCCGGCATCTCAATGCCTGTTGTGCTATCGTAGTTTATCGCCCCGATTTCCTCTCGCGTCCTGCCGGTTGTGTAATAGCAATGCCCCGCACTGCCGGTTCCCACAATATAGCCGCCATAGCCTGTCGTAAAGCCCGGGGCATCTCCGTAGAAATAGCTGTAAGTCACCTTGCCGTAGCCCGCGACGCCGCCCACCTGCCGCAATCCGGATATATAGGCGAGACTGGCACAATTCGTCACAGCTACCGCATAACCTGCAATGCCGCCAACATAGTTGCCGGTACCCTCTACCCCGCCTTCGGCTTTGCTTACACTTGTCTCCACCTTGCTGGTGGCAAACCCGGCAATGCCGCCAACATAACTTGCGCCGGATACCCCACCGGCATTTTCACTCTTCTCCACGGCATAGACCCGCCCGGCGATCCCGCCGGTATACGTAGCGCCGGACACATACGCCTCATTGACCGCGTTGGAAATCGTTGCGCTGCCGTTCGCGTAACCAAGAACGCCGCCTGTATAATTTCCTGTATTTATAACTGTTCCCTCATTCACCACACACGTTATCTGCGCTGTAGAAGAAGACGTCCCAATAATTCCGCCGACATTCGCTGTCCCGCTTACTGCACCTTGATTTCTGACCACAGTCCCGTCGGTGCTTCCCCCGGTGATGATGTTGGCGGCACCTGAACTTCCCGTCCCGCCAACAATGCCACCCACGCAACTCACGCCGAGCACATTGCCATAGTTTACAACGCCAGTGCCATAGAGTCCGCCCATGCCTGTAATACCGCCGGTATAGCTCACCGCGCTCTCCACTTTGCCGTAATTGGCCACATTCTGCACCGTGATTGTGGTCTCACTGAGCGCGCCAAACAAGCCTCCGGTATAGAAATTCCGATACCCCGATGTAGTGGTAACATCCCCATAGTTGTTGCAATCAGCAAAGGTAACATGCGCCCATCCGGTGCCATTATAGCGGGAATAGATCCCGGCAAGCCCGCCGACATACCCTCCGTCGGAATCGACAGTGCCGTAGTTGTTCACTCCGGTGAACATACCTGGGCTTGCCATATAGCCTGCAACACCGCCGGTATATGAGCTTGTGCTTGTGCTGGAGGTGCTGACCGTGCGCACATTGGCATAGTTGGTGCACGAGTAAATATTGCCCTGGGAATAGCCGACGATACCGCCGACATTTCCGCCGCCCTGCACCGCAGTCTCTTCGCCGCCCAATTCTCCTGCAGTGCAATTACGCACGTAGCCTTCTATGGTCTCCACATTGTTGTTGGTACTGTTACTCCCGACAATGCCGCCGACATTTCCGCTTGTCGCCACAATCTTTGACCCTGGCAACAGCCTGCAATCATCCACAACGAAAGGATACGTTGTTTCATTGGAGCTATTGGCCCCGACAACACCACCCACATTACTGTAGAGGGTACAGGCCTCCTCCACGACCATTTTCACGGTGCAGCTTTGCACCGTATTATAGCTCCTTGCGGCAATGCCCCCAATGGTGCTGCCACCGCCGGAGGTGAAGGTCAAATCCGCCGTGCAGTTATAAATTGTGCCGCGGTTTAAGCTGGCGATGCCGCCAAAATAATCTGCGGCGGTCAGGTTGTCGCCGAACACGTTCAGATTCTTCACCAATGCGGTATCTCTGATGTCGCCAAAGAGGGATACCGATTGCCCGTCCGCCAGGGTAATGGTGTGGTTTCCCCCCTCAAAGGTGCCGGTGAAGCGGTTTGAGTCCGTCCCAATGGCGGTGGGCCAGCTGGTCAGGGTAATATCATTTGCCAATGTCACCTGCAGAGAGGAATATACATCGTTGTTCACCAGCGTAACGAGCTGCTTGAGCTCCGCTTGGTTGTAGATGGTGATGGAGCTGTTTGCCTCGAGATTGCCGCCGCTCGAGGTGTTGATGCGCGTCCACTGCGCATACAATGTCAGCTCATGCTCCTCCGCCGGGGCGAGACTTGATCCAAAGTCCCACTTTTCACCGCCTGATGCCGCGGTGTACCAGCCGGCAAAGGAATAGCTGGTAAAGGAAACGTCCGGAATGGTACAGCTCGGATCATCCGGCTTCGGCACGGGGTTCGACTGGCTGACGTACACCACGTCATAGGCAGAAGTGCTCACTGCGTCCGCCGGTATGTTGGGGTCATAGGTCACCGTCACCCGGTTGATCCACTCCCAGCCGGCATAGACTGTGAAGTCCTCAGCCACCGCGGTTGCAAAATTAAATTGATTGATAGCCTCCGGCTCCCGATACCAGCCGGTAAACGCATATATTTCGCCGTTTGTCCCAACGGTACGCACTGCGTCCACCGGTTTTGCCACCATGTCATATGCATTTACTGTGCACGCAAGTATCGACTGTGTGCCGATCCAGCCGCCCTGTGCATCAAAGGTAACTGTGAATTGTGCGCTGCCGTCAACCTCCGGCTTGAATATTGTCTCAATATGGAGATCCTCCGCGGGCATGGTAAACGCATGCTCCGCCACCTGATTTGTACTGTAGTCGGCGGTTTCAC
The DNA here is from genome assembly GCA_021201735.1 of Oscillospiraceae bacterium. Lineage (GTDB taxonomy): Bacteria > Bacillota > Clostridia > Oscillospirales > Oscillospiraceae > JAJQEJ01. The sequence goes on from JAJQEJ010000035.1 coordinate 27,937, forward strand.
CGCACACCTCCAGCAGGACAAGCACATAGCCGGACTGTTGGTTCTCTACCGCTAATTTGACCGTTTCGCCCTGCCTTGCGTAGATCGCCTGCGCCTCGCTTTCCGCCAACGTAACCGGCGTCAAAACACCGTCACCGTCCGCTTTGAGCTGCGCCCGGTCGCCGTTTTCCATGTCCATCTGATAGATTGCGTGGCCCGCTTCCAGCGCAGGATATGCCCCGGTCTGTGTCCACACCTCGCTCCGCGTGTCACCACCGCCGCCATCGAGCAGCCAGGCAACCTCGCCGGAAGCAAACGCCGCCTGCGTCATACTCTGCGCAATACTCGTGTCGCCCGGGTCTTCTATCGCCCCCTCCAAATAGTAGTTGGTCAGACCGGCACCTTGGGGAACCGCTGCTATCGCGCCGATACGCACACTCCCCGTGCCGCCGGTCACCGCCCCCACATTGTAGCTGCTCTGTACCGCCACGGTTGCGCCTGCTATTCCGCCGATATAATTGCTGCTGCCACCGCCTGCGTAGATTGCGCCGGTATTATAGCCGTTGTTTACGGTGCCTGTCGTCCCGATCAGGCCGCCGACATAACAAGTGTAGGTGTTCTGCCCGGTCAGCGCTGTCGCGGAAAGCGCCCCGTGGTTTTCACTGCATGTCACGCTCGCAACGCTCACGCTGTATCCCTGTCCGACCATGCCGCCCATACGGATGGAACCCACCGTTTCCGCCTGCAAATCGCCTTCGTTGCAGCTCCACTGCACACTTGCATAACGTGCATACCCTGCGATGCCGCCGATGGAGACATCCGTACTGCCCGTCATACTGACCGCGCCCTCGTTGCGGCAGGCGCTGATGACTGCGGCGGTGTTGGCCGCGCTGCCATACAGATAGGCGGCAATGCCGCCGGTATACAGGCCGCCGCTGATGTCTGCCCGGTTCACGCAATTTTGGATGGTCGTACTCCCCGCAGCGTATCCGATAATACCGCCGGTATAGTCACTGCCGCCAACCACACACCCTTCCACCGTCAGATTCTTGATTGTGGCGTTCTGCGCATAGCCGAACAGTCCCTGATATGTCGTGGTCAGGCCGGAAATCCACAGGTTGCTAATGGTCTCCTCCCCGCCGTCAAAGGTTCCTTTGAAGGGGTTATCGCTTGTGCCGATGGGGGTGAGCCACTGCACCAGATCGTCTGCCGTAAGGTCAAGACTGTTTCCCAGTGTTACGGTTTTGCCGGAAAAGTCCACAGCGCCATAGGTCGACGTGCCGTTTACCAGATTCGCAAAGCCCACCAGCTCCGCTGTCGTGGTAATGACATAGGGATCCGCGCCTCCGGTATACCAGTCATAGTCCGCGTACAACGCACTGGATGTCTGCCACAGCGCCGCCAATGTCATGTTTTCTGTCACGGCGCTGGTGAAATCATATCGCTCCGCACTGTATACGGGGGTGCCATTGTCCTCCCCCATCAGCCGGTACCAGCCCAGAAAATCATACCCGTCTCTTGTCGGCTGCATCGGCTCTGTTGCCGTCTGCAGATAGGGCACGGTCTGCTCGGCGTCGGCCGTCACGCCGCTGTCGTTATATACAAACAGGATGGTGCATTGCACCTGCGTCCAATTCGCATAGATATCCATATCCCCGCTTACATAGCTCGCCAGATCAAACGGGTTGCCGGTGCAATCCTCGGTGAGATACCAGCCGGAAATGACATAGCTGCCCAGTGCGTCTGAGCGGGGATTTGTAAGCGTTTCACCGCTGTGCACCCCCACCCGGACGGTATTGCTCTGTCTCGTAATACTGTCTGCGATGCTGCTTTCATTGAAGTGGAAGGTAACCACATAGTCATATCCGGCGGTGGTGCTCTCCACACTGCTATCATAGAAAACAGGATAGCCGCCGGGATTGTATACATACGCATAGCCCAGCTTCTCTATAAACGCCTCCGCCTGCATCTGTGCGGCAGTCATGGAGGTGATCGCATAGCTTGCGGTTCCCGCGCTTAACGCAAGCATATAGTTATTGACGTAAACCCCCAGCCCGTTTCCGGAGATCGCAAGCCCGGTCTCGCCCGCCGTGTAGGTGTTATAAAACGCGCCGGTGGCGCTTCCCACGCCCGCGATGCCTCCAATATATAATGTTCCGGTCTGTTCCGGCTGCGTAAACGTGCCCCAATTGTAACAGTCGCCGACATCAGCCGCCGTATAGCCGACCAGACCGCCTACCCTGTAAGCATTGGTGGTGTATTCGCTTTGCCCTATGATATCCCCTGTGTTATACGACTTATATATCCCGCCACTCGCAGCGCGGCCGACCACGCCGCCAACATAGGAATACTCCGGCATATCAGCCGGCAGGGTATACGTCAGTGCGCCGGAATTACCGCTCGTCGTTACCACGCCCTCCAGCCAACCGACAAGACCGCCCAAATAGACAACCCTGTAGTTCGTTGTTGTGGCATAGGTGACGTCAATAGCCGCGTCGGAATATACATTTTCTATCCGCCCATAGTGCCTGCCCGCCACGCTGCCGACATAAAAATCGGAGGTGCCGGTATAGGTCACATCTATGTATCCTGCCATCGTTAAATTTTGTATCGTGCCGGTACCTCCATACCCGAACAGACCGTAGTTACTGTCCGTTACCGTGGTACTGACATCAAACGTAATGGTATGCCCGTTGCCGTCAAAATTCCCGTGAAACGGTAGGCTACTGGACGCTCCCACCGGCACCCACTCGTCATCAGAAATCGTCAGATCGTTCATCAGCGTAAAGCAGCTGCCTTCAAAAGACCTGCCTGTATTCACCATCATGGAAAGTGATTCCAGTTGTTCGAGTGTCTCAATGCGCAGTGGCGTTTCTGCCGAGCCGGTTCCCCCGCTAAAGAACGCGCGGTAGTGCACCGCCGTAATGGTCACAACCACATCGCTCGTGACCTGGCTCAGGGTATAGCTTCCATTGATGACCTCTTCCAGATGCCCGCCGGTCGTACTTACATCCGTAATGTAGTACCCATCCACCGCACTGACCAGAAATGCCAGCGTCTGGTTGGAGTAAATTTCCAGGTCTTCTCCGATCACGTCTACACCGTTCACCATAACCTGCACGTTGTCCCCCTCAAAGCGCAGGTTGTATGCAAGAATCTTTGTATAGGTGGCGGAAATTTCTGTGTCCGCTTCCACCAGCAGCGTATATCCGCTGTTGCCCTCCGTCAGTGTCAGTCCTGTGTCCGTGGTGACCTGATTGATTTCATAGCCGACCGGTGGTGTGAGTGTGAATGTAATCTCCTGCCCGTCGTATGCCTGTACCGACGTTACTGTCGTATTGTTAACCTGTACCGTGCCGTCTCCGACGGCAAAGGTCACGGTATAGGGTCCACGCGTGTCCTCACCATGTACCGGGTGATCATCCGCAGCGCCGGACGCCACCCATCCGTCATACCCGTTTGCGCGGGCCCACGCACCCAAGGCATAGAGCAGCCTGCCCCGGTATGTCAGGGTTGTGCCGTCCGCCTGATTCAGGACGGACTGCGTATCGGAAAAGCTCCCGATGGATGTGAGCGCCGTATTTGTGGCGGAGCCCACCGCGGACGTAACGGTCACTTTATGCCCATCTATGTCCTCCGCATCCTCTGGGCTTTCCATCCAGTATGCGCAGGAAATTGTCAGCGTTCCATTGTCGCCTCTGCCAACAATACCGCCCTGGTATTGTGACCCGAAAGATGAGAATGTCCCCATATTGTAGCAATTCGTGATCTGTGTCGCCGTAGTCGCTGTCGCGCTGGCAATGATCCCGCCGACATATTCCGTAGCAATGCAAAGCGTGATAAGCGCACCGGTGTTGTAGCTGTTGTACACCTGTACCGTACTGCCCGTTGCGGACGATAGGATTCCGCCGGCCATTGCGGTCGTGTCGCTCGTTGCAGTCACCGCTCCGGTATTGCCGCAGTTTTTCAGCGTGCCGGTGTAGATCATCCCGACTACGCCGCCTGCGTCGGCTCCGCGGTAGCCTTTGGTTTCGACCGTTCCTGCATTGTAGCAGTTGAGCACCTGTCCGTCAGAGAGAATACGTCCGGCCACACCGCCTGCCGTCGCGCCGCCCGTCGTTTCGCCGGGATCCAGCTCCGCATAGACGGAGCCGTAATTCTCACAGCCGGACAGATAGACACTGCCATAATTGGAGACTTGCAGATACCCCGCCACGCCGCCGACGTAAAACGATCCCACTTCTGTCGCCTCTATATCTCCATAGTTGGCACAGTTGATAAGCGTTGCGCCGTTATAACCGTGCCCTACAATCCCGCCGACATAATAGATGCCGGTTGTCATGACCGAAATATTCACCCGGCTGACGCAGTCTTCAAATGTCGTCATACTGGCGGTCGATGTATTATAGGTGCTATAGGCGACAATTCCCCCGCCGCAGCCTTGCCCGCCGGTAACGGTAATGTCCCCGCTTATGTCAATGTCCCGCAATGTCGCGCCGCTGGCATAATTGAGAAACCCACAATATGCACCGGTGGTGCTATTCATGCGAAGCCCCGTAATGGTACAGCCATTCCCGTCATATACACCGGTAAACGGAGCCCCGCTGGCTCCGCCCCCTGTCCAATCATTATTGTTGAGATCGATATCCGCAGTCTGGATGTAATATGCGCTGCTGTAACCCGACACGGAAGCACGGCTGCGGAACAGCGCCAGCTGGGCCGGGGTTGCAATTTGATACGGATTTTCCTCCGTCCCGGTGCCCCCGTCAAACGATGTTGCGACCCAGCCGCTCCACGCGTCTTCGTCCAAGAGGACGATGCTCACCTCTGTGGTGCCTTCTACCGTAAATGTATACGTGCCATCTTCATTGGCCGCAAGTGTTATCCCGTTGACCGTTATTTCCTGCAGTGAGGCGCCCTGTCTGGTCACGGTGACAGAAAAAGTGACCTCCTCTCCCGCCTGTGCGGATACTTTTGTCACCGTTTCACCGTCTATGCTCACCGTGGCACCGCCACCTGTGAAGGTAACCCAATACAGGGCCTCGCCCAACTGCGCCGTTTCTATGATAATTGTGATATCCTTCTGAACAAGCACGCTATACTGTCCTGATTCATCCGCCGTCAGTTCAGTGCCCGTATCTGTGCCTTCTGATTTTTCTGTTTCTGTATCTTCTGTGTCTGTACCCGTAGCCGTCTCTGTATCCACAACTGACACTTTCATAACTGTATAGCTTAAATCGGGATCAACGGAAAAATACAGCATGTCGCCGTCCTTGACGGTCGTGCTGTCTCCCACGGAAACGCCATCTATCATCACCGTCGCATTGGCTGCTTCAAATGTGACCGTGTGCGGCGCAGTTTCCCAGCCATTGTCGAAAACAGGATATCCATCCTCGTCGACGCCCCAGGTGCTGCCCACATTGCCCAGCACCCACGCGTTGAGCACCGTGAGCAATGTCCCCTGATAGGTCAATGTATAGCCCTCATATGCTGTCACAGCTGTGTCAAAATCGGAAAATACGCCAATGGATTGCGCGACAAGCATCTCCCCCGATCCATCCGGAGGCAGCGTCCCGCTCTGGCTATACAGGCAGGACGCGTTTACGCCTTCTGCGATGTATCCCAGCAGCGTTCCCTGATACAGTGTGGTGCCTGTACCGCTGAGGGACTGTTCACCGGTGCTGTACCCATTTTTCAGGGAACTTGCGGCAGCCGTTATGTCAATGCGCCCGGCAAGGCCGCCAACATAACGGATCACCGACGTCCCTGCCGCGAGGTCCCCTCTGTTATAGATATTGTAGACGGTGCCGCCCGTGATACCACCCGCTACACCGCCAAGATAGATGGCTGCGGTGGATCCCGTGCCACTCTGTGGGGCAGAAATATCCCCCATGTTATAGCTGTCGTACACGGTACCGGCTGTCATACCGCCCACCAAGCCGCCGGCATATACCGATGAGCTGGCTGTACCCACAATGGACGCTGAAACGGTGCCCAGGTTATAACAGCCTGATATCGTCCCGCTGTTTGCGCCGGCAATCCCGCCGGCATAATTCACATATTTGGTGTTAGCAGTTCCTGCTGCGTCCAATGCGCCGGTAAAACAACAGTCCTGTATCGTACCGACCGTGGTTCCTGCTATCCCGCCCACGTAAATGTTTTTAATGGCCGCGACCGATAGCTCCATATCGCTGCTGCTCTCTTGGACGCTGCCGGAGCTGTGAAGATATCCCGCAATGCCGCCTGCATACAGGGAACTGGTGTTGGTGCTTACATCAAGCGCAATTGCCCCGCTGACATTCACCTCTGTCACGGTGCCCCGCAGATAACCGAAAAGTCCCGTATATTCAGTCGTTGCGCCAGCCACACTCGTGATATACAGATTTTCGATCAGGTATCCCTTCCCCTCAAAGGTCCCCTTAAATATGTTGGCGGAATTTTCCGCGGTGCCAATGGGTGTCCATTCGATTGGTGTCGTGTCTGTAAGTGTCTCGTCCACCGGCGCAATGTTTTCCGCCGATTGCGTCGTGGCACCTGACTTCGTGTTTTTCTCGGAGGCGTCCGTGTCCTCCTGTGCGTCAGCTTCCTCCGTTTCCTCTGCTTGCGCGGTTTCCTCTGCTTCTTCTACCTCTTCTGTTTCATCCGGCTCGGCATCGGTTTCTTGCCTATCCTCCGTTTCTTCTTCCGCGTCCGTTTCCTCTTCCGCGTCCGTTTCCGGCTCCACTTCCAGCGCGGCATCCGGCTCCGCCGGCTCTTCCTCTTCCGGCTCGGCGTCTGCTTCCGGTACTTCTTCCTCGTCCGGTTCCTCTGCTTCCGTCTCCTCATCCTGCGTGCTCTCCTGCCCGGATACGGATATGCCCTGCAATAGCTCGGCCGCTGTTGCGTCGGCGGCCGACGCCTCGGACACGCTGACATCAATGTCATTCCCAAGTGCAATTGTCTTGCCGCTAAAATCGGTGCCCCCATTTACAAGCTGTGCCAGCCCACGCAGTTCGTCCGCCGTCGTAATCGTATAACTGGTTTCAGTGAGATTATCGTCATACCAGCTTGTATCAATTTCACTTTCTGTTGCCGCCCTTGTCTCCATGGGATCGGAACTCGCCTTTGCCGTAAAAAACTGGGCGGGCAAAAGCTGCACCAGCAAAACCAAACAGAGGATTATGCTTGTTCCGGATGCAATCCGCCTTTTCATTTATTGAACCATTCCTTTCTTATGCGCAGCTTCAGATGCATTACATTCATTCCCCAGATACCTAAAAACAGGCAGCACGGGAAAGGGGAGGACTGCTCCTCTCCTTTCCCGGTCTGATTGACTATACCATCAGCATAACCAAGCGATAGATCATGGTTGCTGCCTCCGCGCGGCTGACCTGCTCTCCCGGAGCCAATGTCGTTGCGGTCCTGCCATTGATGATACCGCTGCCCACGGCCCACTGCATTGCACCCTCTGCATAGGCGGAGATATCCCCTGTATCTGAATATTCCGACAGTGCAGTACCGCTTGTATCCATACCTGTAGTGCTCGCATAGCGGTAGAGAATGGTGGCAAGCTGCTCCCTTGTAATAGAGGCATTCGGGTCAAACATTGTGTCGCTCACGCCATTGACAATCCCGTTGCCTGCCGCCCACTGTACCGCTTTGGCAAAGTAGTCGGCGCTTGTAACATCCTGGAAGGCGGTCGCCTGATTGGTTGCAGGCTCGTTTTCCAGCCGGTACAACACAGTCACGAGCATGCCGCGGGTCATCGTGCCGTTCGGATCAAATACATTGTCGCCTACGCCGTTAAATAGCTCATGTGAGCTGACAAACGCCGTTGCATCTGCGAACCACTCTGTAGACGGTACATCGCCAAATGTCTTGGCGTTGTCCGCGAGGTAAAACGTAGCAGAGCCATCCAGAAGTGCGTACACCACACCGCTGATGACGACCGACTTGCGCACCAGCTGTTCACTTCCGTCTGCCAGTATCTCATAGACGACCGTTGTGTTCTTCCCTGTCTCTGCAAGCTTAACAATAACTCCGCCCGACACGTCCTGCAAGCTCACACCATCAACGGATACGGTCACCTGATAGCCTGTCGTCGCTCTCTCCAGCGCGATCATGGTCGTACCGCTCTTCTGTGCAAGCGCCGACACCGCCTGTGCCGACAGCCAAACGGTTCCGAGGCTTGAGGTTACCTCCAGGCTTGCATTGCTTACGCCCGCCAGACTTGACATGCCCGATGCGGGAACGAAAACGCTGACACCTGCATCCGGTGCGTTCGATACCGTAATCTGCGCCGTACCGCCCGCATCCAGTCCGGCAATCGCTTCTTCGAGTACTTCCATGCTCACCTCTGCGGTGGCTCCGTCGTCCGTCACCGTTGCTTCCACGGCAACAGATACTTCTGACGATTTCGTCTGCGTATCCGTCTGGGTTGTGGTGTCCGTACTACTGCTACTACTACTACTGCTGCTGCTTCCGCCGCCACCGCCGCTGGTGCTCGTGCTTATCGTAATCGTCGCCACCGCGCTGACCGCCTGTGCCGTCTGTGCGCCGTTCACGTCGCTGTTGGTGTTTGTAACCACCACATAATAGTAATAGGTTCCCGTTGTTGTGGTCCCCGGTGTATAGCTGAGCGTTGTCGCCCCTGAAATCACCGTGCCGCCGGTGGCACTGCCGTCTGCACTGCTGTACCACTGGTAGCTCAGCGTTCCGCCGTCAAGCACCTCCGCCATTACCGTCAGGGCGGCTGCCGTCACGCCCTTCGTGTATGACGCGCTCTGTGGCTGCGCGCTGATCGTCGGCGTTTGCGCATCTTGGGATACCCATACGGTCGCTACCGCGCTAGTCGCCGTCACCGTTGTTGTCCCGTTTACGCTGTTGTTCGTATTGGTGACCACTACATAGTAGTAGTAAGTTCCCATCGTCGTGGTAGATGGGGTATACGTATCACCGGTTCCCACCGATGTCCCGCCGGTGGCGCTGCCGTCTGCACTGCTGAACCACTCGTAGCTCAGTGTCCCGCCGTCCGTCACGCTCGCCGTCACCGTCAGCGGCGTCGCCGTTTCACCCGGCAGATACGCGGCGCTCAGCGGCTGCGTTGTGATGGTCGGGGTTTCCGCGTCCACTATGGCAACCATAGTCACCGTCACCACAATGTCATCGAGAATCTCTGCGCCCGGAATGGTATAATAGCCAAGCAAATCGGCTGTCAGTGTCTGCGCTGTGCCGGATCCAATTTGATACGTGACCGTGTAGTCGTAGCGACTGTCCGGCGCTGTAAGCTTAACAATGGCGTCCGTCCCGTATTGCACCGCCGTACCTGTGATGCCGCTTACCGCTTCCAGCGCGCTATCGAGCATAATGGCATATTGCGCGCCCGAGAAATACGCCTTATACTGGGTTGTCTTTGTCACCGTCCGTGCATTCACTTCCGCGCTGCTGTACAGCGTTTCATCTGTATATGTAACACCGCTGTTGGCGACCTCATACCAGCCTGCAAAGCGCTCGTTGGTGCCCGGTGTCGGCTCTGTTGGTGTGGTTGCCAAACCTCCTTCCACCACGGTTTGGCTATCCAATTTTGTGCCGTCCGCATCGAAGAACGTCACTGCATATACAACGACAACCGCAGCGGCATTTGCAAAGACCGGATAGCCCGTTCCGCCCCAGGACTCGTATGTTGTCCCCTCAGCGGCAACCCATGCGTTGAGTGCCGTCAACAAATCGGTATACGTCACGGTATTGCTGTCTATGGCTGTAAGTGCTAAATTGTCTTGGCCCGCAAAGCTGCCGACGCCGGTCGTGCTTACTCCGGTACCCCCGGCAACTGTCAAGCCGTCCTGCGCCTGGAAATAGCTGTTGGAAATTGCGCATACGCTGGTTGCCGTGGCCACTAAGCCCCCAGCCATTTGATTGGACGATACGCTTCCGGCGTTATAACAGTTTTTAATCGTTGTTGCCGTGGACTGATATGTCCACCCGACCAATCCGCCGCTGCCCACGTTGCCAGCGGTTCCGGTGAACGAATTGGTCAGCACATCGCCCAGGTTATAGCAGTTCGTGATGGTAGCCGTGCCCCCGCTCGCACGTCCGAGCAATCCGCCGGCATAGGTCTTTCCGGAGCTTGCGGTGCTGTTATTGATGTTGGTTACATCACCTGTATTGTAGGAATTATAGATAGTCAGCGCGCCTGAGCCCACTTGCCCCACAAGGCCGCCGGTCTGGTTTTCCCAGTTGTTTGTTGTTTGGGTATAGACAGACGCCGCATTCGAGCAATTTGTGACCGTGGTTCCGCCTCCAGCGGAACCTACAATGGCCCCAACATAGCTATTTACATTTGAAGTCAAGTCCGGTATTGTCGCTGCAACGCTTCCGCTGGCAATATGGAAATCTTTGATTGTGGCACCGCTGGTAGCGCCAAAGAAGCCCACGTAAAGCCACTCGGTCGACTGGATGCGCAGACCGCTGATGGAATACCCCTGTCCATCAAAGGTTCCCGCGAACGCGGTGCCGGTTGCTCCCCAAGGCTTCCACAGGTAAGTAGAGATATCCAGATTGGCATCCATCTGAATTGTCTTGCCGCTAAACGTCGTGCCATTGTTTCCCAAGTAATTGAGATAACCCAGTTGCGCGGCGGTAGAAATTGTATATGTCGTATCACTGCTGTTATACCAGCTGCTGTCATATACCCCCGCATCCGACCAATACTGAATCTGCGTCAAGGAGACCGGCACGGTGCGGGACAGCCCGTCACCAGAAATGGTCAGCGTACCTTCATAGGACTCATAACCATCGGCGGACACCGTATATGTATAGCTCCCGGCAACCAGACAGTAGGTTCCGTCCTCCTGCGGTGAAATCTCGTTACCTTGGGCGTCCTGCAGGGAAACCCGTGCGGTTGCAGGGGCGAGGCTGAATGTCACGGTTGCCTCTCTTTGCATCTGCGCGGTTATCGTCATGTCCGACGTGTCTGTGATTACAAAGGTCTCCTCTGTGGTGCGGTAACCATCTCGCGTCAGGATGTATTGGTACGCGCCTCCAACCACCAGGGAATATTCCGTGCCGCTTACCGGAGAAACCACCGCCCCGGTCGCCAAATCTATCACAACGAGCGCCGCATCAGAAGGTGTCACGCTGAATGCCACCGCAACGGCATCGGCGTTGCCGGTTGCCGTGACCGTAACCGCCGCGTAATCGCTTTCCGCGGTATAGGTTGTATCCCCTATTGTGTTGGTGACAACCGCCTTGTAATACGTCGTACCAAGCGTAGCGGTGCTCGGCGTGTATTGCGCCTTATCGGATGTGCCCGCGGCAGCTGCCCACGTGCCGTCCGCGCTGCTCGCCGCATACCACTGGACGGTGGTGACACCCTCCCCAACTTCCGCAAATGCAACGGTCAGGGGCGTTGCTGCGGCATCTCGCGCGTACAGCGTGGACACCGTCGGCTGCGCTGTGATCGTCGGCACCACCCGCACAACCGCATAATAATCCGCATAGTCGCCGTCCGCAATCGGCGCGGTTGTCATTGCGTAGCCATCCGCATAGGTATAGGTTCCATCGCCATAAAACAGCGCAGTGTCCGCCTTAAAATAGCCGCCGGACAAACAGATATCGTTTGCACTGCCATTGAATACATAGGCATTACTCGTGGCGGAGTTGGTAAACTTGCCGCCGGAGATTAGCCCCACCGTGACATTATATAATGTGCCATACGATGCGTTTCCGCTGGTCGAGGTGAAGGTGCCGCCACGAATTTCATCGACCTCGGTGTTGGTGAGCACATAGTAGGACGCCGTAAAGGATCCACCGGAAATAATACCGACGGAGCCGCCGGTAATGAACGCTGAACCGCTGCTGCTGGGCACGATTGTATTTTCTGTAATCTCATCGATCATGCCGCCGGTATTATCGATGAGTCCAGCACTGGAGTACCCCGAAATTGTGGCCTCGTCGATCAATTCAATTGTGCCACTATTGATATTATTATAAGCATTCGTCGCGGTGTACCTGGATGAGATGACGCTTCCGCCTGTGATGGCACCAATTGTGCCGGCATTGTTAAACCCACGGCGCGAGTTGGATGTTGTTGCGCTGTCCTCAATCTTGATTTCACTGCCTGAGATTTCCCCAATCACGCCGGTATTAAAGATACCGGTGGAGCCAGCGGTTGATGCAGCTTTGATTAAAATTGTGCTGTCCACAATCTCATCGATGCTGCCGTAAATATTAGAAGCCGCATACTGGTAGACATTGATCGCGTAAAATCCAAGTATTGTACTGTTTTGTACGGTTTCAACGCTACCTCTGACGTATAGCCCGGCGGTTGAGGTTGTTGTTCCGGTGCTGGTGATCGTGCAGGCATTGATCAGGTCAATTTCCCCTTCGACATACACACAGTAAGCGCTGCCCGTAACCGTAGTGCCCACATCCTCCGTGCCTGTCAGTTCTTCAATGACAGCGCCCGTGGCAACGTGTATCCCCCGCGCACTGGTGTAGGTGATGGCATCAATCGTTTGGCTGCCTATGGTGCAGTCTTCTATCGTTTGTATTGTGCCCGCGGTTGCAGTCAGGGAGTAATTTGTCCCGACTATGAAGCTATTCTGGATCAGATCAATCTCGCCCGCAGTTGCAATGCCATAGGACGTCGCAGCACTTGCGCATATTGTGGAATCCGTGATTGTCGTTATCTCTCCGCTTGTCGAATTGGAGATGCCATAGCCGCTCGATTTGCTGTTTAATAGCTGTACATTTTCCACAGATAACGTGCCGCTGTTGGACAGTAACGTGGTTGCCGTGCTGCTTGTTAAATCGCCATTTTTCAGCGTTAGGCTGCCGCCGGATTCGATGGTTACGGCTGTGGTTGCGTCGCTGGAAGTTACGGTATATCCGCCCAAATCCAGCGTAACGTGCCCTGTTATCGTCTGCGCAGTCAATGTGCTGGTCCACAGTACGGTTACCGTTGTGTTCTCTTCCGTCGCATTTGCCGCGTCCAGCGCGGCGTTGAGCGTCGTGTAGTATGTCCCGGTCTCATCACTATCGGTCGTCAGTCGTGCAACATTACCATCCGATCGCGTCACCGTAACGCACACGGTTGCACTGGTCACAGAGGATTGCGTGTCGTTGAGTGTATACGTCACAACGACATAATAGTAGTAATAACCTGTCTGCGTTACCGTCGGGGTGTATTCTGCGTCTGTTTCCTCTTCAATCAGCGTCGTGCTACCGTCCGCATTGACAGCATACCACTGATAGCTGAGCGCTCCCTCGTCATAACCCGTGTTGGGTGCTGTCGCAGTGACCGACAGTGTCACCGCTGTATTCTGCGGTGTGCTCACGTCCGCAGGCTGCGTCGCAATGATCGGGGCTTTTGCCGTCCGCAGAATCACAGCCACTGCTGCAAAGTTGCTGTATACCGTGTCTGTCCCATCGGTGATGACAACATAGTAGTACCAAGTCGTCGCCGCTGATGTATCGGGCGTGCAGCTCGTTGTAGTTTCTCCCGATACTAATTCCGCGCCGCTTGTTGTCTCCGCCGTGTTCCGGTACCACTGATAGGTGAGTACCCCCGTAGCCGTCGCAGTAACATTCAGCGCAATCGGCGTATCGCCCTGCTCGTAGTCCGCATCGCTTGGTTGCCCTGTGATGGTAATTTCACTCGTCGGTGCAGTATCTGCCGTCTGCCAGGCAAGTACAGGATAGCCATCGTTGATTGCTCCATTTGTATCCGCCACATAGGATGCACCCAGTGTATAGAGCATGGAGTCCATCTGCAGATTAATTTGGCTTTTCTGCTCGGCAACCCCTACCACGTCCGCGCCAGCTATGCCTCCGACAGCGCTGTCCGACTTCAGATAGTAGTTGTTGGACGCACTGGTCAGCGTCGTTCTTGCCGACCCGATCACTTCCCCAATGGTGCCAGTTCCCGTCACCGTGCCGATGTTATAGCAATTCGTTACGGCAGGACCCGCATTGTAGGTGTAGCCGATTATCCCCCCGGCTATTCCCGGACCGCCGACAATATCGCCCGTATTATAGCAGGCGTCCACCGCGGAGGCGTAGTAAACCGTCCCCGCAATACCTCCGGCCCCGCCGCTTGTATTGGATACTGTCCCGGTTACGGTGCCTGAATTGTAGCACTCTGTGATGCTCGCGTTGGCGTTGTACGTACGGCCTGCAATGCCGCCGACATGATAGGTCCCGCTTATATCTCCCGTATTGTAGCTCTTGCTTACCGGTGCCACGGTATCTCCTGCAATACCGCCGGTATATATGGTTCCGCCAATCACAGTCCCGGTATTTGCGCAATTTGTAATAGATCCGCTGGCTCCATTCAGATAGCCGACGATGCCGCCGGTATGCGTGGTGCCCCCAGTGATCTCACCCGTATTGCTGCAATCTGATACTATTGCTGCTGCCGTAATATAAGCGCAAACACCGCCGGTATATGTGGTTCCGCCAATCACCTCGCCTGAATTGACGCAATTTGAAATCTTTGCTGCCGCAGTGACATATCCGACAACGCCGCCGGTACCGCTGCCCGTGCTTGTGATCGTTCCCGTATTTTCACAGCCTTCCACCGTTGCACTTGCATTGGTGACATAGCCGACCACACCGCCGGTATAGTTCGTGGAATTGGTCATGCTCGCCTCATTGGTGCAGTTTAAAACCGTTCCAGCCCCGGTAAGCCGATTGACAATCACCGCCGAATAGGTCGCGCTTGCTGCAACGCTCCCTTCGACGGTCAGATCCTGCACGGTTCCTGTACTCACATAATCAAAAACCGCTCTGTACGTTGTTAAGCTATGCCCATTCCCGTCAAACGTACCGGTATATGGATATGAACTGGTGCCAACGCTGGTCCATGCGCCGACATCCTCTTCCGTGATGGAGAGATCCGCCTGCAGAATCGCATTGATTGCGGTATCCCCTGTGTTTACCTGGTTGGCAAACCAAAGCCAATTCGCTTCTGTCGCGATCAAATAATTGCCGTTTTCATCCTTTTCCGGTTCAATCGCCGCCACTGTGTCCACCTGCATAATATTCGCCGATACTTCTTTCAGTTCCACGGACTCCTCCGCTTCAGCCGCGGCTTGTGTCTCTTCCGGAGTATCACTCTCCGCAGGCGTTTCCGTCTCTGCAGGGGCCTCTGTATCCACAGGCGCTTGCGTCGCAGTCACCTCATCCGCTTCTTCCGTCTGCTCGGCAGGGGGTTCCTCTTGCCCGTCGTCTTCCGTTTCTGCCGGGTCCTGTTCATCCCCATCGGTAGCCATCGGAATCTCACTCATAACATCGGCGGCGTCTTCATCTACCGCGAATGCCACACTCGGGATATACGACATAACCATAGCAATTGCTAAAACAACTGCAAGAATAAATTTTAGACTCTTTTTCTGCCTCTGCATTTTTTTGCCTCCTCTTTCTTATTCAGACTTACGTCTAGATTTCAACTTCATCTTGCCGCAGACCGTCCCGCCTTCATTTCCCCCCTTATCGTTCCTGAGTTTCTCCCCGCAAGTCGCAAGCTGGTACCAAAGGTTGACTTTACGCCCCAATAAGTGCTACAATGTTTTATAAATGCACATTGGAAAATAATATCATTATGTGCAAAATATTATTTCTGCACCCTTCAATTATGTTTGGTGATCAAAGTCAACCTTCTTTAACCAAAAGGTACAGGAAAACCGCATTAAGCTCATGCTGACGAACGCGCGGGCGGGTGCAAAGCAGG
>JAJQEJ010000068.1 GCA_021201735.1 Oscillospiraceae bacterium
ACATAATCTTAACACCCCTTATCTTATTTGTAAATCTTTTCATGCGGTTGCCCTGACGGATGGATATTTTACTGGGATAAAAACATTTGACATTCGCGCACTTTTATTGTACAATTTATGGTAATCTACCCGCACTTACATTGTAACAATTATATAATATGCTGCTTCTAAGTGGCAGAATCCTACCGGCAGCCTGCCTATGGAACTGTCACCGCGCGCGCCCTATGACACGCTACGGTTGTTTTAGAAATAAAACAATTGTCCTTTTTGACGAAGAAGCACCCCGCCCTCACCGGGTGTATTTGTGCGCTTTTTCAGCGGACAGTTTTCGTCGTTCTGGAAAACTGTCCGCATTTTTTGCGCAGAGAGGAGATGTTGAGCGCCCCAAACTACCCATGGTTCTACAAATAAGAGAGAACGAGGTAAAGAAAATGAAACAGGCAATGATGAAAAGAGGCGTATCAATTTTGCTGGCAATGGTCATGATGGCCGGTTTGGTATCAGGGAGCACACGTTCGGCCTTCGCTTATGATGAGGAGATGCTGGATGATTCCTACGTTGCGCCGACAGCCTCTCCTGCCCTTTCTGACGACGCAGAAGATGCGGCTGACGCGGTATCGGCAGAGGAACCCGAACCGGAAACAGACGCGCAGCCCGAACCGGACCCGGAGCCAATAGCCGATTCTGAGGCGGAGGAGGCGTCTCTTTCCAATGTCAGCACCGCCGTTGTGTCTGGACTGGATCTGGTTGATGCGCAGACAAGTGACTACGCATACGAGTACACCATTGTCAGTAATGGAATCTATAACCTTACCGACTGCACACTGTTTACCATAGCGGAGGGGGTGACTGATGTTACGTTTTTGTTCGATAGAATGACATATGATATCGCTATTGACTGCACAAGGGCACCCGGCATCACCTTGTCGCTGGAAGATGTGACCCTTTACAATTATTCAGAATACAGCATCATTGATTTTAGCGGCCAAGGGAATATTCTGAAGATAACAGGGGATTGTATTCTAGATTACAATGGAATGGAAACCAGCACGCAAGCCGCCATCCATGTCGATGAATCGACTTCTCTGTCCATTGAAGGAGACGGCACACTTTACCTGTACAAATGCAGCGGAGGGGCTGGAATCGGCGGTGCCAGCGGCGAAGCGAATGGCGATATTACCTTTGCCATGACAGGCTCCGCCTTTATGAAGGGCGACGGGCTTGGCGCCTTGGTTGGTTCCGGCTATGGCGGTAATGCCTCCGGCCACATCTCCTTTGACCAGGGGACATATAACCTCATCGCAAATTCTCGTGGCGCGGCGATTGGCGGCTATGGCGATGAGGAGATAGGGGGCGCAGGAACAACCGCATACTTTAACGGTGCCTGCGTTAACATCAATGTGAACGACTCCGGTGCCGCGGTTGGCGGCGGCGGGCAGCTCCTCTGTAATGACGCGTTTGGCGGGGACGCGGTCATCAGTGGCGGCTCACTGCGCGTATATATTGACAAGGGAGCCGCCGATCATGGCGATTTCGACATGGTAAACGAGGGTGTAAATGATCTGCCTGTCACAGCCACAAAAACAAACCAAAACGGGGAGCCGGTTTATACATGTGTGTTTGACACCAGCGTACTTGCTGATACATCCGACGGCTACTATTCTGTATACGCGGATGGCATACCGTACTATGAAGGGGGACTGCACCAGTATGCTTATGTAAATGAGGGATTGCATAAGTGGAATCAATCGTTCGTTTCCGAGATACCCGACAACTGGACGTTCGAAGAGGATACCTGTCTGTACCTCTATCTCACGGGGGAGGATCACATCCTCACCGTCAATGGCGAAGAATTTTTTGCTGAGTTCAGTTGGGATATGACAGGTGCCGATATCGAGCATATCATCGGGGCCTTCGTCCTATCAGACCGGGACGGCATCTTAACATCAATCCCTGCCGTCACCAGTCAAGCCGCTCCAGTGAGCTATGATGTCGGCGATATAGCGGCGGCTCTGTCCGTAAGCGGGATAACCGGCGGGGGAACAGTGGGCTACCAATGGTATGCCAGTGTGACGAGCAGCTTCGTTGGCGCTACCGCTGTTGCAGGCGCGACCAGCGCGACATACACACCCAGCACCAGCGTTTCAGGCAGTACCGATTACTTCTGTGTTGTGACCGACTCGAACCAGAGCGTCATAGCGATCTATGGGTTTCCTGTTTTTGTTGCTGCTGAAGATTACATAGCAGGTGCCCGCAATACAACGGTGGATTTTTCATGGTATGATGAGGATGACCCTTCCTTTTGTATTTACACGGCCTCACAGTGGAACGCGCTGGCTTGGATTGTAAGCGGACAGATAGAAATCTTCGACAGTGTTGCCGCTGTCTATGGTTTGAAAACGATTGGAGGCGTCCCCAATGAAACGGACAATTTTGAAGGCAAAACCATATATCTGGGCAGTGATATTGACATGAACGGAGCTGCGGGATGGCGCTTTATGCCAGTTGGCGGTAAATACTACTATGATGACGATATCAGCGCGCCACAATTTTCGGGTGCGTTTTGTGGAAGCTTCAACGGTCAGGGGTATCAGATACGGAACATTTCCGCCGACTACCGCAATAGCGCCTACGGCATCATCGGACTGTTTGGCCAGGTGAACGGCGACGATAGTGTAATAGAAAACGTCTGGGTGGGCGACGGCACCTTTACCGGCGCAAACAGCGTGTATGCGGGCGTCGTCGTCGGAACGCTGGACGGTGCCAACGCTATTGTGCAATGCTGCGTCAACGGGGCAAGTATACTCACCACCAGAACAGCCGCTACCGGCACCGGCGGCATTGTTGGCGTGATATGGAATGGGAGCCTCTACAACTGCGCCAACTTCGGTGACATTACAAGCGATGATTATGCGCTGGGCGGGCTCGTTGGGCAGCTGCGAAGCTGCATAGTGAGCAACAACTACACCACAGGCGCTGTGTGCAGAGGGGATGGTACTTCATGGCCTGGGACGAATATGCTTGTTACAGGCAGAGGTGTTATCGTACAGTATCATTATTCAAGTGATGTCATAGGGGCTGGGTCTTCCCTTTCTTTGGGGCAGGCCGCTGCTTTCACTGCAACCCTTAACCAATATGCAGGCCTCTGTTACTTAGATGGAGGCAGCTGGTATATGGATCCCGAACCTGTAGACGTCTGGTACTTGGACCCCGAATTAGGACTGCCGCTTCCCTTCTCCATGGCAGATGGTGGTACCACTACAAATAATAGTGGTGGTAGTACAAATAACTATGCAACCCCGCAGTATGTAGATGTCGTTTGGGCAGAACAGGAGAAGACCAATTGGTGCTGGGCAGCTTGCGCAGAAATGGAGGGAAAGGCAATCAATCCGGCCTCTACAGTGACACAGGATGAAATTGTAAGCTACACAAAAGGCCCCACCTTGCCAAATACAGCAGCAACTGCTATCTCAACTGCGAAAGCAGCAAAGTATGCTTCAGACTTTACGGCGACCTTTGATTATCAGTATTATAAGTGGTCATGGGAAAAGCTCTATGCCGAAATCAAAAGCGGAAACCCTGTGATTGTATTGTGCGGGTATTATGATAAGAGTACCGGCCAGCGTTTATATGGACATTACATTGTGATTGTTGGGTGTTATATAAGTGCAGATGATGTTAAGATGGTTCAATATCTTGACCCTGATCGTGATGCTGAAACGAGAGAGTTTGATTACGATACGTTTATCAGTGTGAAAACACGTGGTGATTTACGCTACGAAGAGACCGTCCCGGTGAAAGAAATAATAGATTAATTTATTAGAAAAGGGGTTTTCATTTTGTCTATAAAAAAATTATCCATTATCCTCATCATGGGGGCGCTACTCCTGCCAAACACTGCCCTTGCGACGGGGGACAGTGCCCCCGTCATGAGCGGCTGGGCGCAGGAGGAGGTCGCGGAGGCGGTGGAACTGGGGCTGGTGACGGACAACCTGGGCGGTGACTACACAGTCCCCATTACCCGCCTGCAGTTTTCCGGCCTTGCGGTGCGCTTTGCGGAAACGATGCGCGGCGCGGCGATTACGCCCTTGGGTACGGAGACCTTTGATGATACGGCGGATACCGCTGTGCTAAAGGCGGCCGCTGCCGGGATTACCAACGGCACAGGGCCAAACAATTTCTCTCCCGACGCCCTCATCACCCGCGAGGAGATCGCGACCATGGTGTTCCGCGCCGTTGGCTATGTGGACGCAGAAAAGCTGCCCGAGCCTGCAGATCTTACCACTTACAGCGACGAAGCAAGCGTTTCAGGTTGGGCGCAAGGCGCGGTGAAGTCTATGGTGGCGAGCGGTGTGATGCAAGGCACCTCCGCTACCACCTTAGCACCTAAGAACAATACCAGTATTGAAGAAGCAATCGCGTTGCTCCTGCGCGCATATCACATAGTGTGTGATGAGGTGAAAACAACAGATGAAAATGCAACACCTACTTATAAAGGAATGGAGCAGTATGTGGAAGTATTTGACGCGGAGGAATATGAGACGATAGAGGGAATTATTTCCGATGATCTAAATAATTTTTCTAATTACGTGGGGATAAATGATATCAATGATATTGTGGATGTATACAAATTATATTATCCATCGCCAAGTGATATAGTTGATGTCTATGAACAGAACGGCACATTGGTGAATTGTGAATTCAAGTATTACAAATGGTATGTTCAGATAAAAGATGGTTCAAAGGTTTGGTTAGCTTATGATGAAGAGACAGAGAAATGGATGATACAGGAGACTGCTTACCCCATAAGTCCGTCTCCGGTAGAAACCACAACAACTGATCTGGTGACGCAGGTCTTGGCGGAGAACTTTGACACGGACGCAGAGATAGAGGTTGCCTATTTATACTATGCCATATACAACTTCGACTGTGCCTACATCATCGCGGACGATGCGGAGTATCTGCTCCCCTTCCGTGCGCCAAAATATAGCGGACTGGAAGTCGGCAAGCTTTACACCCTCGACGAGATTGTTGCCGTCTTAAAAGAGAACTACGAAGAATCAGCTTAATTCAGTGTGGAGGGATCACTTTGCTTTTAAAGAAATGGACCGGTATTTCTGCCGAATACTATCTCCGCGAGTATGACTGGTTTTTCTGGAGGCGCTTCTATCAGTATTTCTCCAGAGGATATATGTACATTGATAAGCCCAACTCCATATTTAGAAATACTGCTGTCATGAGGAGGATTTATGAAAGCAAAGATCAAGATTTTGATAAGCGCTGTGCTTGCTCTTCTGGTAGTTATCATTATCCTGTTAGTCTGGCAATACCGTGCGCTACAGACGGAGCACATTTATCTTCAAAAAAATATTGACACTACATTACTCGCGAGCATTGGTGATATATATGCCGATCTATTTTACTACGACAATTCTAATATAACTACGGATAGGGCAATGCAATACGTAGGTCATACCGCGATTGTTGAAAGTATATATTACTCCTCCTCCTATGCAGACAATCAGGATTTCCGAGCTATTGTGCTGATACTTGAAAAGATGTCTATGCCATGTCAAGAATACGAAATTATAACAGACAGAGAATTCATTCAAGCGTTGAGAAATTATTTGGCATATGACATTGATGACACAGAAAAGACCTCTGAAATGCTCGCCGCACTCACAGCCCAGCTGCAGCCGATAGAGGCCGCGGAATAAGCAAAAAGGCAGTAAGTGTCTTACCATCCGTCGGCTATCCGAAGCGTGTGTCCATATCGGCTAACATGGAAAGTTACTTTGACCAAATGAGCCCAAATCCATCTCTGACTTTGGAGTTTTAATTATGAAGACAAAAATAATTGGGTTGCTATCCATTCTGTGTTGCGTGCTGTTTGTTATCCTCCTGGTTTTGGGCTGGCAGTATCGTTCTCTGCGCGATGACCGGGACTTTATCCTCCGTAATGCAGATATCACATTCGACGCCGCCTTCTCCCGCTTATATGCAGATATCTTTCAAAATGACAATACAAATATTGATCCCGCGCGTGATGCCACCTATGCTGCAGACGGGAAGTACTGCAGGATACTCTATTCCCTGAGTTCCTATTCAGATCGGAACAAAACTCTACAGTCAATTGTATACGCACTAGCGGGGATGGTTGGCCCAAGCCCAGGGTATCCATCTTATGAAATCATCACAGATCAGGAGCTAATAGATGACATGGCATATTTAAGTATACACCTTGACGATGAGGCACTAACAAAAGAAGTTTGGGAAGCACTTTCTGCACAGCTTAAGTCTATAGACGCAGATGTGGAGTGAAAACGCTTTGCATGTAGCCAGAAGCATCGGAACGAAGCGTCCGGTGCATATCCTCGGATCAAGATAGCGCTTGCGCAGGAGAATGTAGAAAGTACCATTGTCCAGTTTGAGTCTATTTATGGATGCCTTTGCAGTCTGGACAGCTATCTGTACGCATTTAACATAGACGGCTCTGACAGAACCAGCTACTGGGCAGCGTTCTCAAGCATCGGTTTTCATGCCCTGGGTATGGTGGTGCTTGGACACACCCCCATCCCCGGCCCCTGAGACCATCCATAAAATTATGTAAACCTCCATTTGGGTGTAAAATAGAGACACCGAGATGGAGGTTTTCGTAATGGCAAGAAAGAAACGGATACCTGAGGAAGAAGCACCGGAGATATCGAAAGCCATATCCGGAATATCTACGGCATAGAGGTGTCAGACACGACGGTAAACCGGATTACGGAGAAGATTCTGCCCGTGGTGAAAGAATGGCAGCAACGGCCCATAGAGAGCGTCTACGCGGTGGTATTTCTGGATGCCATCCACTACCATGTGCGCAGCGAAGGGCAGATTGTATCCATCAAATCCGGAATTCCATAAGGTGACCAAGGCAAAATCCGTGTTCCCCACCGACGACAGCCTGCTCAAAATGCTGTACTTTGCCATGGTGGACATCACAAAGAAATGGACTGGACGGCGGCAGGACTGGAGCCAAATTCACGCCCAGCTGGGGCCGTGTCCTTTTAGGCCCGAATGCCCCTATAGCAGGCTCAGGCCAGCCGTCAAGGGTGGGGCCAGCCCATAAACGGCGGCTACACCTGTTTGCTGTTGACACAGATTTTGGGATTGAGGCGGGGGAGCGGGGATTGCCTGCAAATACGATATCTTCTGATTTCGGTTGCATTGACATAAAAAATAGTATAAAATGTGCTCTATCAAAAAGGGGAGATTTACTTGAAAAAATTAAAATCCGTGAGAATTCTTTTAACATTGGCGGTTTGTGTAGTATTATGCGCAGGTTTGCTATTTTTTGTAAATTCAAACACACCCGAGGCAGAGGTCACCTTAAATGGCGTCACATTTACCATGGGTACCTTCACCGTGGGAGAATTTATGGACGCGGGCTATTCCCTGCCAAGCATTGCCCATGACATGTCGTATATCAGTATGCCAGCCTGACATTAGCGGCGAAATCCAGTTACAATGGTGGAGTCGGAATGCGCCCGACGGACGCAAATGGTGCACCCATCAATATTTGGGTTTATTAATGATACAGCAAAAGAAGTGACCTTTCGAGCGGGGAAGATTTCTTCCATCTCGTGCAATATTGCGGAAATGAAGGAGGCCGGGGTTACGGTGGAAATGGCAGGACTGGTGTTAGACGCGCAGAGCCGTGACAAACTCAAGGCCTGGATGGATGAGGCGCTGCAGGAGTATACGGTGAGTGAAAGCACCACAACCAACGGCTTGAATTACACGAAAAACCATGTAAGCTATACCTTTTCATTTGATGAAAACGATGTAATAATCACCGGGATTGTCCGCTTGAACGTATAACGAGATGGAGCAAACAGGTATGGTGGAGCAAATTGTTCAAAAGGTGAAAGAGGAGGATTGGGCAGGTGCCTATGTGCTCTACCGTGAAAAGGAACAGAATTTGACCCCACGGGAGCGGAGACTGCTCAAAAGCCCATTAGAGCGGCGGGCTGCGGGAAGATCGATCTGGGGAAAGCCGGTGCTGCTGGTGCTTTCCGCACTATTGCTGCAACTGTCTACAGGTGCATTTTTTCAAAGTCAGATTCAAGATGTTTTTTCCTTTTTGGGGGGTATATTTCGACCTTATTTATACGTGGCGACCCTGGTGCCGGTGCTGATTAGTCTGTGTCTGGGGATTCGCATGGTGCTGCTGTGCTATCAGCGAGGGATTTTAACCAGCCACCTGTTGCAACTTACAATTCCTTGGAGAGAAATGATTCCGCTGTGCAGTTTGGGCGTGCTGATGTGCCTGCTGCCCCTTGGTCGATTGGTTCCGCTGGCCATGGATTTGCCCATGGTATTGCGCCAAGAATATGCTGTGGGCATTGTCACACGGGAACGGGAAGAGACTTATGCCCTCAACGACGCGTATATGCAAATGGGAAAGCCGCTGGTAGGCGACTATAATCCTACCGCTTGGTTTAGCCGCCCCCGCTGGCCCGATTGGTTGATGCCCTATATGCCGGGACTATACAACGATTGGATGCGGGAGATTAACGTAGATGATATTACGTTCCAAATTAGTTCGCTGCAATTTAATTTATCCGGCTATGAATCTGGGAAATATCCCATTTACATTGAATATTTGCCCAATAGCCAAATAATTTTGTGGATATTGTGCGGGGAGGAAGAATCTTGAACCAACAGCGTGTTACCCCTGGATGGAAGTATTTCGTTGCAGCACTGATCGGAGCGGCATTACTTATAGTTGGGGGAGCCGCAGCCCCAACCTTGCTTGAGAATTTATGGTATTCTAATGGTAAAGAAGTTGCAGTTTCCATCATTCAGGGAGAATATTATGGATTAGTTTGTCGCCAGGTGCTGTACGCGGGCGCACCTGTATTTGTGGTGGTGTGCTTTTTTGTAGAGCAAATGAATCGGTGGCAGGCCAATAAAAAAGACGACCACGAAACGCCGCCGGAATTTGATACACAAGCGGAACACGAAGCCTTTTATCTTGCGCAGCTGAAGCGAAAGCGGGAGCGCTCTGCTACAGTGCCTTGGATTGCGTATCTGGTTCTTTGCGGTTTAACTATCATGTTCTGTTCTTTCTACGTAATAACCACGAATTTGACCGATGACATTGCAGAACTGAGGGCGGATATGGAAGACTACCGCGCTGGAGAGCCAGCGGTCTATGTGGGTGTTTTGCGACAGGTGGAGCGTCCAATCAAAAATGGCTTTAAAGCAATTGCAGACCCGAGATACCGAAGGGGTAGCCGTCGCGCTCCATGTACCAGAAGGATATTGGCTCTATGGAGATTTGCTGGTGCGGATTTGTGACGAGGTAGAGGGGTATGACACCCTGTCGGTTGAGGCCCAGGCCACCTTTGATCTCATCTATTCGCAGGTGTTTAGCGGACAGGTGGATCGGGGCGAATTGGGGACGCGATCTTTCTCGTTACCGTATCCGCTGAAAAAGGCTGAGTTCAACGCCGTTTTAGATCTGTATGAGGCGACGAGGGCTTTGGAAGAATATCAGAATTTCCAATATCGCACCGATGACAGCGGAGTGGTTAACGGTGCCTATTGCCAGAGAATCCAGCGCACGGGATAAAATTCCATCCTACTTCAAAGTTTGCGTAAACTTTCTTGCCAGTAGCGCATCAAGTGATATCCTTAGCCCAACCAAAAACAAGGGGGCTGTTGCAAAACAGCCCCCTCAGACCGAAGACAAAGCGGGCATCACTGCATCATGCAGCGGTGCCCGCAA
>JAJQEJ010000040.1 GCA_021201735.1 Oscillospiraceae bacterium
CCTGCTTTGCACCCGCCCGCGCGTTCGTCAGCATGAGCTTAATGCGGTTTTCCTGATTGATTTTTGTCGCGCTCGCGTCGTAATCAATCGCAACAATGTTCGAGTACGGATAGTCATCCTTGAGCTTGCGCACCATGCCTTTGCCGACAATGTGGTTCGGCAGGCACCCAAATGGCTGCGTGCAGACAATATTCGGCGTTCCGGTGTGGATGAGCTCAAGCATCTCGGCGGTGAGCAGCCAGCCCTCCCCCATCTTGTTTCCGTCGCCCAGATAGCCCTTGATCAGCTTGTGCAGATCCTCAAATGTGCCGGGTGCGCGGTATCCGCCCTTCGCCATCGCGGAGATCATAGCCCGCTGGCACTTTTCCACATAGCCCTTTAGAAAGCGGCAGACGGCTTTTTTAATCCACTTGCCGCCGTAGAGGTCCACGTCCACCTCACGGTTATAGATTTTAAAAATGATAAAATCGGTCAGGCCTGGCACGACCGGTTCTGCGCCCTCATCGAGCAGAAACTGCTCCAGGTTGCTGTTGCCGAGGGGGGAATATTTGATATAAATCTCTCCCACCACCCCGATGCGCACCTTCGGCTCCCCCGCCACGGGTACGGCGCGGAAGGTGTCCACAATGCGGTCAAAATTGCGCACCATGCTTTTGTAGGACAGCCCCTTCCCCTCGTCCATATCATCAAGCAGGAAGGTTTCGCACGCCTCCACCGTCCGGTCTGCCTCCCCCGGGGTGACCTCATACGGGCGCACCTGATTTGCCACCTGCACAATCAAATCGCCGTACATCATCGCAAAAATGGCGCGGCGCAGGACGCCGAGGCCGAGCTTAAAGCCCGGGTTCGGCTCCAATCCGGAGAGGTTGATGGAGACGACGGGAATGTACTCCAGTCCCGCCTTTTCGAGCGCCTTGCGCAGCAGGTGAATGTAGTTTGACGCGCGGCAGCCGCCGCCGGTCTGGGTTATGAGCAGGCCGACCTTGTGCGGGTCATAGCCGCCGTGCTTCACCGCGTCAATGAGCTGACCGATGACAAGCAGCGCCGGATAGCAGGTGTCGTTGTGGACGTACTTGAGCCCCTCGTCCACAATCCCGCGGTGGTGCGTGGTGAGCATGGACACGTGAAACCCGTCCCGCTCCAGAATGCGGGCCATCAGGCCGAAATGAACTGGCAGCATCTGCGGGATGAGCAGTGTATACTCTTTTTTCATCTCCTCCGTAAAGAGAAGACGGCCGGTTTTGTCATAAATAAGTTCTGCCATTGCTTTTGTTCCTTTCAAGACGCGGGGGTCTGCGCATGGTCGCCACGCGCGTCCACAGCCGCCATAAGGGAGCGAATCCGAATCCTGACGGCACCCAGATTGCTGATATCGTCAATTTTGAGCTGGGTATAGAGCTTGCCGCCCTTTTCCAGGATGGCGCGCATCTCGTCGCTTGTAATCGCATCAATACCGCACCCGAACGACACCAGCTGAATGAGCTGCATGTCCGGCTGCTTGCAGACATAGCGCGCGGCCTGATACATACGGGTCTGGAATGTCCACTGGTTGAGTACCCGCCGCGCCTCATAGTCCTCCAGATAGGCGAGGGCGTCTTCTGTGATGAGCACAAAGCCGAAGGATGTAATAAGGTCGTTGATCCCGTGGTTGATTTCCGGGTCGATGTGGTAGGGCCGCCCCGCCAGCACCAGAATGGGGTGTCCGTTCTCGCGGGCAAAGCGGATATAGTCCTGCGTCGTCGCGCGGACATCCGCCTTGTAAGCATCATAGGCCGCGTAGGCCGCGCGGACGGCGGCGGCGGTCTCCTTCTTCGGAATTTGAAACTGCTCCTGCATGTACGCCGAAATGCGCTTTGCAAAATCTTTCGGACGGTGCAGCCCGACATACGGGCAGAGGAAGCGGGTTGTTTTGAGGGCGGGGACATTGGCCTGCAACAGCTCCGGATAATACGCGACAACCGGGCAATTGTAGTGGTTGTCCCCCGCCTTCTCATCAAAGTTGTACGGCATGCAGGGATAGAAGATCGCGTCTACCCCCGCCTCAAGCAGGGCCTCTATATGCCCGTGCATCAGCTTTGCCGGATAGCAGACCGTGTCGGAGGGGATGGTGTGCTGCCCCTTGAGATAGAGCGAACGCGACGAGCGGGGCGAGAGCACCACCTCAAAGTTGAGCCCCGTAAAAAAGGCAAACCAGAACGGGAGATTTTCAAAGATATTGAGTCCAAACGGCAGGCCGATCCGCCCGCGGCTACCGGTGCCTGCGCCCTTGCCTTGCAATTGCTGGAGCTTGTCATACTTATAGCGGTAGAGGTCGGGCATTTCGCTCTTCTCCTTGCCGAGCGGGCGGGAGCAGCGGTTGCCCGAAATGAACTTGCGCCCGCCGTCAAACTGGTTCACCGTAAGCGCGCAGTGGTTGTTGCAGAGGTTGCAGGTGGCGGGCTTGGCGGTGTGCGTAAACGTCTCCAGCGCCGCCGCGTCCAGCAGCGCCGAGCGCTCCAGACCCAGATCTCGTGCGGCGAGCGCCGCGCCGAACGCCCCCATAATACCTGCGATGGTGGGGCGGGTCACATCGCGCCCGAGCTCCTGCTCAAAGGCGCGCAGCACCGCGTCATTGTGGAAGGTACCGCCCTGCACCACAATGTGCTTCCCCAGATCATCCGCATTGGCGGCACGGATGACCTTATAGACCGCGTTCTTGACGATGGAGATGGAGAGCCCCGCCGAAATATCCTCAATGGACGCGCCGTCCTTTTGTGCCTGCTTGACGGAGGAATTCATAAACACGGTGCAGCGCGAGCCGAGGTTGACCGGGTTTTCTGCAAACAAACCAATTTTCGCAAAATCTTTGATGTCCTGCCCCAGCGCCAGCGCAAACGATTCGATGAACGAACCGCAGCCGGAGGAGCACGCCTCATTGAGCAGAATGGAGTCAATCGCGCCGTTGCGGATTTTAAAGCACTTCATATCCTGCCCGCCGATGTCGATGATGAAATCGACCTTGGGGTCAAAGTGCGCGGCGGCGTTATAGTGCGCCACGGTTTCCACCAGACCCGTGTCACAGGAAAAGGCGTTTTTGATGAGATCCTCGCCGTAGCCTGTCACGGCGGCACCCTTGATCGTCACCCTGTCGCCGCAGAGGCGGTATATCTCCTTGAGCTGCGCAAGCACGATAGGAATCGGATTGCCCTGATTGGAGTGGTAGTAGGTGTAAAGCAGCTCGCCGCGCGGCCCGATAAGTACCATTTTTGTCGTGGTGGAGCCTGCGTCAATGCCCAGCCACGCGTCGCCCGTATAGGTTTCGAGCGGTATCTGCGGCGGACAGGCCGCATCGTGACGGGCGGCAAAAGCAGCGTAGTCGGCTGGGGTTTGAAAGAGCGGCGGCATGGTGTCCACACTGGTCGCCTCACCCACACTCTGCTCTAGCCTGCACAGCAAATCTTCAAAGGAATACGCCGGATAGTCCGACGCACAAAGGGCCGCACCAATGGCGGCAAAGCAGTCGCCGTCTTCCGGGAACACGGCGTGTTCGCTGTCCAAGTGCAGCGTCTCCACAAAACGCGCACGCAGGCCCTGCAAAAAATGCAGCGGCCCACCCAAAAAGACGATTTTGCCCGTCAGCGGACGACCCTGCGTGAGCCCGCCCACCGTCTGGTCTACCACCGCCTGAAAGATAGAGGCCGCAATATCCTCTTTCCGCCCACCCTGATTCAAAATCGGCTGGACGTCGCTTTTTGCAAACACGCCGCACCGGGAGGCGATGGGGTAAATCTTTTCATGCTTTAGGGAGAGTTCGTCCAGCTCCGCCGCCGAGACATTCAGCAGCGTCGCCATCTGGTCGATAAACGCGCCGGTTCCACCCGCGCAGGAGCCGTTCATCCGCTCCTCCAGCGCACCGCCGAAGAAGATAATCTTTGCATCCTCCCCCCCCAGCTCAATGGCCGCGTCGGTATCCGGTATGTACTGCCGCACGGCGGCGGCGGTTGCATATACCTCCTGCACAAAGTCAATGCCGGCCGCTTTGGCCACGCCCAATCCGGCGGAGCCTGTCATCACGAGCTGCACCTGCCTGCCCTCCATCTGGTCGGAAATGGCGCGCAGTGTCTCCGCCGCCCGTTCCCGCGCCTTGGAGTAGTGCCGTTCATAGGAGCGAAACAGCAGCTTGTTTGTCTCGTCCAACACCACAACCTTCACCGTCGTGGAGCCAATATCAATGCCGATGCGAAGACCCAATCTGATCACCTCAAAAGTCCGCTGAAATGCCGGGTAGCGTCAGCAGCGCACTTCCTTCTATTTTATCTTTACGTTATATTTTATTACAAAACTACATGTTTTACAACCGGGAATATAAAAACAAATTTCCCTCTGTCCTGAATCATACACATTTTCATAAAAAATACTTTACTTTTTCCAGCATATTGGTTAAAATGTTCTGAATAGAGGAGGTGATACCCATGCAAGGAAGCATCAATTCCGAAGGCGTAATTACGTTTCTGCCCGCCAAGGGCGAAACTGCTCCGAAAGAGGAAGCAAAGATTGCCTACAAAGCGGGAAACGGCTTCTTCCCAAACGGCGGCATTGTCTATGAGCAGGGCACTTTTTACACCCAACTGACCGCACGGGATGTTGCCAACATCATCAAAGATTGCACCGATAAGGGCCTCTGTGATCAAAATACTGCCGAAAAGTTTTGTGAACGACACAAGGTGAACGACAGTTTCCGCAAGGCACTGACCAAGTATATGGCGCAGTAATGATGCAGCACAATCAAATAAGGCCGGGGATATGATTCACATAGTCATATCCCCGGCCTTTTTTAGTTCAGTGTCCCCTCCGCCTGCACGAACATCCGGTCAACACGCGCGCGCAGGGGCGTGAGTTCTGCCCCCTCCAATCCGGGACGGGCGGCAATCAGCTGCTCCGCCGCGCCCTGCGCCTGCTTGAGCAGGCGCACATCGCCTGCCAGATCGGCGGCCTTCACCAGCGGCAGGCCGTGCTGTCGGCTGCCAAATACATCGCCCGGCCCGCGCTGCCTGAGATCCTCCTCCGCGATTTCGAAGCCATCGCCGGTACGCACCAGCACTTTCAGACGCTCCAAGCTCTCGCTGTTGCGGCTGTCACTCATTAAAATACAATAGGACGTATCATCCCCGCGCCCCACCCGCCCGCGCAGCTGGTGCAGCTGGGATAAGCCAAACCGCTCGGCGTTTTCCACCACCATCAAAACGGCATTGGGGACATCCACCCCCACCTCAATCACCGTGGTGGAGACCAAAATTTGCGTCTCCCCCGACGCGAATTTCTCCATCACGCCCTGCCGCACCTGCGGCTTCATCTTGCCGTGCAGCAGCGCCACACTGCGGTCCGGGAACAGGTGCGTACGCAGCTCCCGTTCATAGGCCGTGACCGACTTGAGTGAGGCGGTCGCCTCCTCGCCCTCCTCAATCATCGGGCAGACGATATAGGCCTGCCGTCCCTCCCCTGTCAGGCGGTGGATAAAGCGGTATATCCGCGCGCGCATCTCCTCCCCGACCAGATAGGTCTTGACCGGCTTGCGCCCCGGCGGCATCCCGTCGAGCACCGTCACATCCAGATCGCGGTACAGAATCAGCGACAGGGTACGCGGAATGGGGGTGGCCGACATGACCAGCACATGGGGGCGGCGCTGCTCCTCCCCTTTGCCGACCAGCGCGGCGCGCTGCTCCACGCCAAAACGGTGCTGTTCATCTGCGACCACCAGTCCAAGGCGGGAAAAGGCGACTTGCCATGAAATGAGGGCATGGGTGCCGACAATCACGTCAACCTCCCCTTCCACGAGCGCGGCGCGCACCGCGCGCTTTTCCGCCGCCTTCATGGAGGCGGTCAGCAGCCCGACGCGGATCCCCATGGGGGAGAGCAGCGCCGAAATGGTGCGGAAATGCTGCGCCGCTAATATTTCAGTCGGGGCCATGAGGGCGCTCTGAAAGCCATTTTTCGCCGCGCGGTACAGTCCATAGGCCGCGACCACGGTCTTACCTGAGCCGACGTCCCCCTGCAGCAGGCGGTTCATCGGGTGCGCATCCCCCAGATCACGCCCCAGCTCTGTCACCGCATGGCGCTGGGTGTCGGTGAGCGTGAACGGAAGCCCTGCAAAAAAAGCTTCCTCCTCCACCGCCACAAGGGCGTACCCCTGCGCATCGCGGCGCCGCTCCCGCAAGAGCGCAAGTCCGCAGGAAAAGCACAGCAGCTCCTCAAACAGCACCCGCCGCCGCGCCAGCTCCAGCGCCTCCCAGTTCTCTGGAAAATGGATGTTGCGCATGGCAAATGCCACGTCGGCCAGACCGTATTCCTCCCGCAGCGCGGCGGGGAGGCACTCCTCCACCGCCTGTGCGCACCACTGCGCCGCATTGCGGGCAAGGCCTGCGAGCAGATTGTTCGATATCCCCGCCGTCAAATGGTATATGGGCATAATACACCCTGTAAAACGCGCTTTCCCCGCCGGCTCTACAACCGGGTTTGTCATGCTCCGCCGCAGGCCTGTCCCCTCGACAACCCCAAAAAAGACGTATTCCTCTCCAACGTGCAATGACTGCCCGATATAGGGCCGGTTGAAGAAGGTCACATCCATGCTACCCCGGCTGTCCGCCACCAACACCTTGGAGAGCTTCAGCCCCTTCCGGATCTGTGAGACGCGAACGGGTCCCGCGACCATCGCCGTCACACACACCGCCTCTCCGAACGGCGCGTCAGCAATTCCGTACCAGCGGGTGCGATCTTCATACCCGCGCGGGAAATGACGCAGGAGGTCACCGACCGTATGGATTTCCAAGCGGGAAAACGCCTTGGCTTTCTGTTCCCCAATACCCGAAATTTCCGCGATTGCCGTATCCAGTGTCCAGACCATACCCGCACCCCCCCGCCTTTAAACAGTTGTATTATTGTACCATATCCCGCCCCATACGGCAAGGCGCGCTGCAAAAGATAAATGCAGCGCGCCTCAGACTGTAGACAAAAGGGATCAGCCTGCAAGACGGAAAGGAAGATAGTGTGAAAGAAACCCATCAGGGGTGTCTTTCGCGTGCAATCGTCCGCCCGCAGGCGACATTTTTGCAATGATATCACGGTTTCATTGCAAAAATGCTGAGGCTGTAGACTTTGTCTACAGCCTCAGGCGCGCTGCAAAAGACAAATGCAACGCGCCTTGTTTCATTTATGCTTGGGGCATTACCAGTACATTCCAAGCGTTTTCCACGTAATCTTTCCGGTCGTTCTTATACTTGAGATAATAGGCGTGCTCCCAGACGTCGAGTAGAAGCAGCGGCTGCACCCCATACATCAGCGTTGTCTCCTGATTTTTGAGCTGGACGATCTGCAGCCGCCCTAATTTGTCCCGAATCAGGGCGCTCCAGCCGGAGCCGAACACCGCCAACGCCTGTTCATTGAACGCTTTTTTTAGCTGTGCAAAGGAGCCAAAGGTTTGATTGATTTCCGCGGCAAAGGCACCTTGTGGCGTGTGTACCGGCTCTGCCGCAGGGGCAAGCCCCTGAAAAAACAGGTTATGGTTAAAAACGCCGCCACCGTTGTTCATGATCTTATCCCGCACGTCCGCCGGAAGCTGGAGCCTACTGCATAGAAGCTGCCGTAAGGTCATGTTTTGAAGCCGCGGGTACATCTTTAATGCGTCATTCAAATTATTGATGTAAGTTTGAAAATGCTTATCGTGATGATAATGCATCGTCTCCGTGTCGATATACGGCTCCAGCGCGTCATAGGCATATGGCAGAGCCGGAAGGGTAAAGGGATACTTCATATCTTGCATGTTCTGCATTTCTTGCATAGTATAGCACCTCTTTGTGTACAGAATGGTATCCAACTATACTATATGCGCAACTCTTCCGAATGGTTTTGCACCTGTGCATGGAAGAAGACATCAAGTAAGAACGCACGTATCCGGTCTCCCCTTTCCTTCCCGTCCATTTGATGATCCAGCAGGATTCCCATCTGCCCGAATACGCAAAAGGATGCAGCTGTCTTATCGTCACAGATCTGTGTCTCACCATTTTCATGCGCAAGCTTGATTGCATCGGCCACATATGGCATCATAATTTCTCCTACTTGAATGGATAACTGGTCATGTATTTTCTTGCTGCCCTCCTGATGGAAAACGGGATAATATGTATTGTCTTGCGTTTCAACCTCCATATAACCGGGGAACCGCTCGACCTTCTGTCGCAGAGACAGTGACGCATCACAGACAACCGCTATCATTGGTGCTGCAAGGATATGCGCATATTCTTCCACGGCGCTGTCAAAGAGCGCCTCTTTCGACGGAAAATATCGGTAGCATAGCCCCTGCGCAACCCCCATCTTCTCCGCAATATCCGACATTTTTGTTTTCTCATAGCCCCTTTCAGCAAACACGGCGATCGCCGTTTCTAATATCTCCTGTTTTCGTACCTCCGGCTCTTTTGTGATTCGAGACATCTTTTTCTCCTTACATTTTTATGTTCTTAGAGGCCACACTCATAAATCCGGTGTCGGTAATTCTGTCCCATGTGACCGTATGAAAATAGCGCGATAATAACCCGCATATTTCCTTTCTGGAATAAAACCGCACATCACCTTCGCTGCTGAATCTGATCAAACAGTTCGTAATTGAGCGAAAAAATGCGGGAATCCAAATATCACATAGGACAAAGACCCCATTCTTCTTGAGCACACGCCGTACTTCTGCCAGCACCGCTTCCGGGGACGGGTAATGATGAAACGAGTCATTGCAATAGACCACGTCAAAAAATTCATTATCAAACGGCAGGTGCTCCGCATCTCCAAATGTCAAGATCGCGCTATCCCCCAGCTTCTGCTTTGCCTGTGCCAGCATGTTCTCTGAAAAGTCCACCCCGTATGCTTTGATCCGTGCATCGTTATCCGTAATCCGCTTTAAAACCGCGCCAGTCCCGCAGCCTAAATCCAGTATGGTTTCATAAGACAGGCCGGAAATGGTATTGACCAATGCCGGATAGAGCTTCCTTGCGTGTTGGCCTTTTGCGTCGTGATCATACGTTGCGGCTTGATGGTTAAACGTCTTTTTTGATTTCAATTTTGCCTGTTCCATATAAAAGCTCCTCATAATAATAAATTTACGGTGTTTTGAACAAGCGCACCGCATGAAAACTTGTCATCCTATACTGGATGTGGGATAATGAGTGTAACAGACAGAGGGCGCAATATTCGCCAGACTATGCGCTGCATATTTACCATCTCCAGAGAAAACAGGCCGCAGGAGGTTCAGAAGATGACTGAGTTTAATATTGTCCTTTTTGATGATTTCGAGACACTAGATGCCTTTGGGCCTGCCGAAATCATTGGCAAGATGGCTGAGACGTACAGCCTAAAATACTTTTCTTGCAATGGAGGAATTGTTACAAGCAGCCAAAACATTAAAACACAAACGTATCCTTTCCATGAACTCAACGCCGACGGGGTCTTACTCATACCCGGCGGCATGGGGACACGAAAACTTGTGGATGATTCCGGCTTTATCCACAAGTTGACTATTGCCGCCAATGCCGCAGCTTTTGTGCTAACCGTTTGTACAGGTTCTGCGCTCCTTGCTAAAACCAATTTGCTCGACAACAGACAGGCAACCTCAAACAAAAAGGCGTTTGATTGGGTGCAATCTGTTAACGAAGCGGTCATATGGGTGAAACATGCTCGCTGGGTTGTAGATGGGCGGTTTTACACCTCATCCGGTATTTCGGCTGGCATGGATATGACTTTAGGGTTTATTTCTGATTTGCATGGGAAAAGCATTGCACAAAATGTCGCCGACGCCATTGAATACATTTGGAACTCCGACAAAAATTCAGACCCTTTTTCTTCTTGACTTTTTATAGCTGGGCTTTCTATCCTGCAGTATAACATAATCATTGCCGCACGTCAATGAATAATATTCATTCATTTAGTCTAAACAAGTGTACCCCGCTCTCCCAAAGAAAGCGGGGTACACTTGTTTAAGCATTGATTGATTTAGGATACCCCGCCAAAATGGCTAAACGGGAACGCGATCAGCAGCACATGGCCCATGACGTAGCGCGTATCAATCGCGCCGCAGCGCACGTTGCGGCTGTCGGAGGAGTGGTTGCGGTTATCCCCCATCACAAAGATGGAGCCCTCCGGCACCTCCAGATGCGTAATGGTCTCATACATACTCTGCGGGTACTCCATCAGCTCATTGATGTACGGCTCATCAAGCACCTCGCCGTCCACTGCGACGGTACCCGCGTCATAGTCGATATCCACTGTCTGGCCGCCCAAGGCGATGACACGTTTGACAATGGATTTATCCAAAAAGATGTCCTTTGTCAGCACAACAACATCCCCCCGCTGCGGCTCGTAGCCGATACTCTGCAGCACCAGCATGTCCCCATCATTGAGTGTGGGCAGCATGGACTCGCCATCTACAAATACAATGCGGCCAAGAAAGGTAAATACAAGGATCAGGCAAACCAGCGCGCCGACCAGCGCCTGTAGCCAAAAATAGGCGTCCTGTTTCAGCGCGTCCGCATTCGACAGCTTTTCTTCTCTCGGCTGCTCACTTATTTTTTGTTCTTCGGGCAATCAAATCCGCCTCCGTTCGGGTATCCAGACAAAATACCATTTGATTATAACTTATCTTTCCGCCAATTGCAAGTAATTAACTGTCGCCGCCGCCGCGCTACTTCGATGTTGTTGCAATGCCCACGCGCTATCCCGCCCGTGGCAGGTGAAGAGCAGGATTTGCCGCGTTGCTCCCATCTGCGCGAGGACCTGCAGAGCGAGCTGCGCTCTTTCATCGTCAAAAAAGGCAAGTGCGTCGTCCAGAATCAGCGGGACGAAGGCGTCCTCCGGCAGCAGCAGTTCGCACAGCGCAAGGCGCACTGCAAGATAGAGCTGGTCGCTCGTCCCGCGCGAGAGGGCGATGGATTCATGCGGCAGAACGGCGCCGTGTTCTCTCGCGGTCGCCGTAAACGCGCGGTCGAGCGTCACCGCGTCATACCGCCCGCCGGTCAACCGCTCCATCCACGCCCCCGCAAGGTGGTTGAGCGCGGGGGAAAAGCGTGCCTGCATCTCGTTATTCGCCTCTCCCATGGCCTCCATTGCAATCCGGAGCGCCTCATACTCCGCTTCCCGCCTTGTGATATCCGCTTGCAGCTGCGCCTGCCGTGCCCTCATCTGCTCCGGCGCACCCATCTGGTCGAGCTCGCCCCGGGCGTGCGCGCGCACGCGCCCCACCGCCTGCAATTCCTGCTCTGCTTGGGCAAGCCGCCGCGCCGTCTCGTCGGGCGCAAAGCGGGGGGCGACACCGGCGGCATCCCCGCTCGGCTCCACTTCCGACTGCGGTGCGGGGATGGAATCCACCAGCCGCTTTGCCCCCGCAAGGGCGACGTTACTTTTCTCCAGCTTTTCCCCGATACTCAGCGCCTTGGAGATCGCCGCCGACACGCCGAACATCTCCTGCACCTTTGGCTCAAAGGGGCGCACCAGCTCTAACAGGCTGCGCTTGATGTCCTCCTGCTCCGCGCGCAGCTGCGCGTGCGCCGCCTGCACGTTTTCCCGTGTGCGCGTCGCCTCGGCCGCCGCCGCCCACTTTTCGCGGTACTGGCTGACACGCGGCAAAATTTCCTCCACAGTCGCCACCCCATAGCGCGCGAGAATATCCTTCTTTCCCGCCCGCGCACGTCCGCGTAACACGAGCGCCACAATCAGCAAAATCACCCCCGCGGCGCCGCAGGCAATGGCGGCATACAGCAGCAGGAT
This sequence comes from Oscillospiraceae bacterium, assembly GCA_021201735.1. GTDB lineage: Bacteria > Bacillota > Clostridia > Oscillospirales > Oscillospiraceae > JAJQEJ01. The sequence continues at coordinate 11,776 of JAJQEJ010000040.1, forward strand.
GGTATCCGGCAATAGCAGCAGCCACGAAACAACACCCGCCGCCAACGCGACAAAAAGGAGGATGGAAAGGGGTAGCAGGCTCCGGCACTGTTGTCCCGCCGCCGCCTCATCCCGCACCGCCTGTTCCCACACCTCGTCCGGCTTCTGACCTGGGAACTGCGAATCCTCCCGCGCGGCGAGCGCCGCCTGCTCTGCCTGCAGCGCCTCCTCGGTGTGCTGCTCGGCAAGGCGTAAATTTGCCTCCACCGTGCGCAGATAGGCAAGTTGCCCCTGCCCGTCGCGCAGTGCCGCCTCCGGCGGGATCCCCTCAGCCAGTTGCCGCAGGCGCGTGGCTTCCTCCGCTGTATCCCGGTATTCCCGCTCCGCCGCTTCATACTGCGCCCGCTGCGCGGCGTGGACGGCACTTTCCTGTGCGGCGCGTTCCCTGCGCAGGCGTGCCAGTTCCTCCTCCAGCGCGGTGGCGCTCCGGTCGGCCTCGGCCAGCCGGGCAGCTACCTCCTCCTGCCGCGCAAGACCGCCTTCCAACGTGCGCAATTCCTCCTCAAGTGCGGGCAAAAGCCCACTGCGGTTGAATCTGCGCCGGTTCTTCCAGTCCCGCAGCTGTTTTTCCACCTGCGAGTAGGATATCTCCTCCTGTCCCGTGGAGACAAGCGCCGCAATGCGTCCCTCCAGCGTGGGGGCGGCATCCACCGCCATGGCGCCCTGTCCGATAAAGGCGGAGCGCTCAAATACCTCCCGCGGCACACCGAGCAGCATTTCGCCAGAATTCTCCCCTGTCATGCCGGGTACCGGCACTCCGGTCGCGGTATAGAAGGCCTGAAAGGTGCCGAAGAGGGTATTCCCCTTGCTGCCGCGCAGAATGGTGATGGCTTCCCCGTTCCACTCCAGCTCAAGCTTGCCCTCCGCGGGGCTGCCGCTCCACGGGCGGTAGCGGTTTTTCTCCGCCATGTAGCCCTGCTTGTCCCGCTCCTTGGTGGGGATGCCGTAGAGCATGGCGCGCAGAAAGGCGCACCATGTGGATTTTCCCGTCTCGTTGGGTGCCTGCACGACCGTAAGGCCCGTACCGGGCGTGAGGGTGGCGTTTTGCAGGTTCCCGAAGGTCGCCGTCATACGTTTGATCTTCATATCCGGCAGTCCTCCCCCCGCTCGAGCGCCGCGAGCCCGAACTGCACGGCAAGGGACACGTCTTCTCCCCCCTCGCCGCGCGCGCGCATGCACCGCAGGAAGGCTCCCGTGAGGGTGTCCTCCTCCAGCCGCGCCCAGATATCCCGCGGCGGCAGGGTGTGGTCGATGACGCTGATAGAATAAAACCGGCCCGCAAGCATCCGCTCCAGCGCGGCGGTGTCCACGTGCTCCGCCTCACCGGTCAGAATCAAGCGGTAAAAATCCCGCTCGGCACCTTTCGGCAGGGTGTCCAGCAATGCCTGTCCGATGTCCTCCCGTCCGGTCACGTCCCGTTCGACAATCTCAAACCGGCGCGCCCCGATGGGGACAAATTCCGCCGTCGTCTCCTCCTCTGCAATCGTCACGAGCAGTACGCCCTTCTCCCCCGTCTCGTCAAAGCCCCGCCCCGCGGGGCAACCGGGGTAGGCCCAATCGGTTCCCCCGTCCCGATGCAGGCCACTGCAGGTGTGGATATGCCCCAGCGCCAGATAGCGGAGCCCGCTCTGGGCAATCATCTCCACCGTCAGGTTGGCGTCCGGCTTCATCATCCCTGTGATATCGGCGTGCAGCGCCATAATATGCACCCCGCCGTCCTTGGGCGCGATAAAATCCTCCAGCGGCGCGCGCAGGCGCGTCGGGGTAAACGCCGCGCCGTACACGGTGCAGCCGAGCGCGGGCAGTGGCACGGACGTGACCGCCTCCTCCGTGAAAATATGTACGTTCTCCGGCCACGGACACGCGGAATAAACCGAGCGGCCGGCGCAGAGGTCATGGTTCCCCGGCGCGATGAACACCGGCACTTCCATCCGCTTGAGGGCGGCGGTGAGGGCGCGCAGTGTCTCAAAGCGGGGCTGCTCATCCGCGTCGAAGAGGTCGCCCGGCAGCAGGACCAGATCCACGTCCCGTTCCCGCGCCAAATCGGCAATGCGGCCCACCATCTCCCGCTGCTCCTCGCGCAGCTGCGCCGCCTGCTCCGGCGCGCACCACGAAAAGGGCGTGTCCAAGTGAAAATCCGCCGCGTGCAGAATACGAATCATAATGGCAATTTCCTTTCTCTCTCGTCCGCCACGTCCACCCGCTGGACGGCAACGCACTTGCCGTCCTCCGTGTCGATGGTAAAGAGGACGCTTTCCAGCTTGCACGGGCCTTCCGCCGGTTCAAACCGCTGCGGCAGCCCGCCCAGAAACCGATTCATCGCCTGTTTCGGGCTCATGCCAAGTACGGAGCACGCGGGCCCGGTCATGCCCAAATCCGTCACAAAGCCCAAGCCCCTCTGCATGACCTGCGTATCCGCCGTCGGGACGTGGGTGTGGGTACCCCACAGCGCATGCACCCGCCCGTCCAGATACCACGCCATCGCGCCTTTTTCACTCGTCGCCTCGGCGTGGAAGTCCACAAGCACCATATCCGCCTTTATCTCCGCCAAAATGCGGTCGATCACGGCAAAGGGGCTGTCAAAATTACAGTCCATCTCACAGCGTCCAATGAGATTGATCACCCCGACGCGCAATCCGCCCGGCCCGTCGAAGACCCCCCACCCGCGTCCGGGCGGAAGCGCAGTATAGTTTGCGGGGCGCAGGATATAGCGGTTGTCCTCCAAATACTTGGTAATTTGCAGCCGGTTCCACGTATGATTGCCAAGCGTAATCACGTCCGCGCCCGCCGCAAAAATATCGTCGGCCTGGCGCGGCAGAATCCCCACACCCGACGCGTTTTCCCCGTTGACCACGGTGAAGTGCACATCCCGCTCCCCCTGAATCCGGCGCAGGCTGCGGCGCAGCATATCAATGCCGCTCTCCCCCACCACGTCGCCGACCGCCAGTATATTGCACAGCATAGCCATCCTCCTCGCTCCGCTTATCATACCCTTTATTATAAGGGATATGTGACAAAAGGGCAAACGCAAAAAAATCTGTTCCCCCTCTTGCTTTTTCCGTGGGAAAGTATTATGATGGTTTAGCACTCAAGCCAAAAGAGTGCTAAAACGTGTTAAAACAATTTTTAATCATAGGAGGCAACCATTATGGCCAAGAAACAGTTTAAGACGGAATCGAAACGAATTTTGGATCTGATGATCAACTCCATCTACACCCACCGCGAAATTTTCCTGCGCGAGCTCATCTCCAACGCCAGCGACGCGCTGGACAAGCTCGCCTACCGCGCACTGACCGATGACAAGGTGTCGGTCAATCGCGCCGATCTGCACATCACCCTCACCCCCGATGCGGAGGCGCGCACCCTGATCGTGCGCGACAACGGCATCGGCATGACGAAGGAGGAGCTCGACACCCACCTTGGCACCATCGCCAAAAGCGGCTCGCTCCAGTTTAAAAAGGAGATCACCGAGGCGCAGGGCGTGGACGAATCCGACCTGGATATCATCGGGCAATTCGGCGTCGGCTTCTACTCCTCCTTCATGGTCTCGGACAAGGTGGTTGTCCGCTCCAGAGCCTGCGGCAGCGATGAGGCGTGGCAGTGGGAGTCCTCCGGTACGGACGGCTACACCATCACCCCCTGCGAAAAGGAGGTCTTCGGCACCGAAATTACGATGTACATCAAGCCGGATACCGGCGAGGATGATTTTAGCCAGTACCTCTCGCAGGAGACGCTCGAGGATCTGGTCAAAAAGTACTCCGACTACGTCCACTTCCCCATTGAGATGGAGAAGGAACTCACGCGCGAAAAGCCGAAGCCGGAGGACGCGGGCGACGACTACAAGCCTGAGCACGAGACATACAGGGAGTGGGTGACCCTCAACTCCATGGTGCCCCTCTGGTACCGTCCCAAGGACGAGGTCAAGGAGGAGGAATACGCGGATTTCTACAAGGAAAAATACGGCGATTTTGAAGATCCCCTTGCCGTCATCCACATCGCTGCGGAGGGGAACGTGGAATACCGCGCGCTGATCTTTATCCCTGCCCGCCAGCCTTATGACTTCCAGTCGCGCGAATTTGAAAAGGGGCTGCAGCTCTACTCCTCCGGCGTGATGGTCATGGATCGGTGCGCAGAGCTTGTCCCCAACCACTTCCGCTTCCTGCGCGGCGTGGTGGATAGCCCGGACCTCTCCCTCAACATCAGCCGCGAGATGCTCCAGCAGACACGGCAGCTACAGATCATCTCCAAAAATATCGAGAAGAAGGTGAAGGCGGAGCTGGTGCGCATCCAGAAGGAGGAGCCGGAGCACTACAAGAGCTTCTGGAACGCCTTCGGCCTGAGCCTCAAGCTCGGCACCCTCGCCGACTACGGCGCGCACAAAGACCTGCTCAAAGACCTGCTCCTCTTCTGGTCGTCCCACTCCGACGCGCAGACCACCCTCGCCGACTATGTGTCCCGCATGCCGGAGGATCAGAAGTATATCTACTTTGCAAGCGGCGAGTCCCCCGCGAAAATAGCCAAGCTCCCGCAGGTCGAGCGCATCGCCGACAAGGGCTATGAGGTGCTCTATCTCAGCGACGAACCGGACGAATTCCTGATGCAGACCCTGCGCGAGTACGACGGGAAAACCCTCAAATCGGTCAGCGACGAGGACGCCCTGCCCGAAAGCGAGGAGGAAAAGCAGGCCGCCGAGGAAAAGACGGAGGAGAACAAAGATGTGCTCGCCTTTGTCAAGGAGACCCTGGGCGACCGCATCCAAGAAGCGCGCATCTCCAAGGTGCTCAAATCCGGCGCGGTATGCCTCTCCCTCGCGGGCTCTCTCTCCATTGAGATGGCAAAGTATTTTATCAAGATGAATCCGGAGAGCGCCGACCAGCTGCGCGCCGACCAGATTCTGGAGCTCAACCCCGATTCGGAAGCGTTTGCTGCCCTGCGCAGCGCCATGGATACCGACAAGGAGCGCGCCAAGACCTACGTCGAGCTCCTCTACCAGCAGGCCCTGCTCATCGCGGGACTGCCGCTGGAAGACCCCGTAGCGTACGCCGCGCTTGTCTGCTCCCTGATGAAATGATGAAAAGGGCTGTATCAAAACGTAAATTTTGATACAGCCCTTTTTGCGTTCAGTCAGCGTTTGCCCATATTCTTTCGGTTGATCCACGTGGTGGCCAGATCCATCGCGCCACGGCAGGCGTTGGTCTGATCAAGCGCGTTGAGCATCACGAAATCATGGATGATGGCCTGGAAGCGGGCGGCGGTGATTTCTACCCCGGCCTTGCGCAGCTTGCGCGCGTAAGCCTCGCCCTCATCGCGGAGGACATCCGCCTCCCCGTTTATAATGAGGGCCTGCGGCAGCCCCGCGAGATCTTCTATGTTCGCTCTGAGCGGAGAGGCGGTGATCTGCGCCCTATCCGTTTCACTGCTTGTATACTGCCGCCAAAACCACTCCATACCGGCCCGAAACAGATAATACCCAGAGGCGAATTGTTCGTAAGAGCCCGTGTTGAAACAGGCGTTTGTGACCGGATAGAACAACACCTGCTTCTGAATGGCGGGCCCGCCCCGCTCCTGTTCCATGATGGTAAGTACTGTCGCCATATTCCCTCCCACACTGTCTCCCGCAATCGTCAGCGTGCCAATTTGGGCGGCAACGGGCAGATTGGCCACAAAACCGGGCAGCGCGGTAAGCACACTGTAGCACTGTTCAATCGCAACGGGATATTGCGCCTCCGGCGCGCGGGAATACTCCGGAAAAAACAAGACGGAATTGGTACGAGCCGCGAGCTCCCGCACCAGCTTTTCATGTGTGTGGAAACTGCCAAAGACCCAGCCCGCGCCGTGGATATAGTAGATTACATTGGCAGCGCCGCTGAGGTTTTCCGGCACGACCATATAGAGCGTTATCTCACCCCAAATGCCTGTGTTCACCGTCGTACGCGAGATTTCAGCGGGGTATTTATAAACAGGCGCATCCTGCGCCTGCTCCAGCACCGCGCGCCCTTTTTCCGGCGGAAGCTGAAAAATAAGCGGCGGCGTGCAGTTCGCGTCACACACTGCGGTTGCCGCCGGTTCCAATGGAACACTTCGTCGCATCATAAGGATCATACCTTTCTACTTTGCTTTGGGATTCACCTAATATTGTATGCGAAAATGAGAAGCGTGGTGCCGTCCGGATACTTTTTGTAAAGGGAGTGCTCCTTTGCAAAAGCATACCTATCCCCCAAGCCGCCGATATCGTTTTGTACTTTCCCCTGTGGTGTGATAAAATGTGCACAAGGCCCCTATTGCTGCAAAGAATTCCGGGATAAAGACTTTATTTTTAAACAATTTGTAAATTGTTTAGAATTCTCCTGTTGCCCGTTTAGATTCTTTCGGTACAATGCGAAAAAAGGAGGTCCTGTGGTGAAGCGACGGATGTTTCTGTTTAATATCTTCAGCGTTCTGGCGGCGCTTGTCGCGCTCTTTCTCATCAGCAACGGCGTCATGCAGTGGATATCCTCCAGTTATCAGAGCAGCACAAAGCCTCCTCCGAACAACGACAATATGTCGCAGATACAGGATCTGATCAACACATGGGACACGACGGCGCAGGACTGGGCGGCGCTGGATGCCGCGCTATCAGATCTCAATTACTCGCTCTATGTCGCGCAGGCCGGCGAAACAGTCTACTCCTCGTATGACGAATATCAGACGGAGTTTTATAACCGCGTTGTCACAAGCGACAGTGTCTGGTCGAGCACCGGTTCCTTCGCCCTGCAAAATGATGGGGTGCTTATTGTCGGCAAATCCATCGACAGCTACACGGTCGCCGCCATGCACCATCTGAACTCACCCACGGTCTTCGGCCGCCCCCGTATGCAGTCGGAGATGCTCAGCATCGCCCTGTTCGTCAGCGGGGTGATTGCCATTATTATCATCGTCCTGCTCAGCATTGTCTTTACACGCTATCAGGTGAAGCATGCACTCAAACCCGTCAACGCGCTGACGGATGCCTCCCGCAGGGTAGAGCAGGGCAATCTGACACAACCCATCGCCTATGCTGGAAAGGACGAATTCCAATCGGTCTGTACCGCATTTGACCACATGCAGCAGCACCTTCTGGAGGAGCGTTGCAAGAATACGAGCTACGAGCAGGCACGTACCGATATGGTCGCGGGGATCTCTCACGATTTGCGCACGCCGCTCACATCGGTAAAGGGATATATCAAGGGCCTGCGCGACGGCGTGGCGAACACGCCGGAGAAAAAGCAGCTGTATCTGGACATCGCCTACCAGAAGGCATGTGATATGGACGTGCTGCTCCAGCGTCTGTTCTACTTTTCCAAGATGGAGACCGGAAGCCTGCCCCTCTTCCCCGAAGATGTGGATCTGTACGCGTTTGTGCGGAATTTTGCCGACAACAGCCGAGAGGAGCTCGCGCACATGGGCGTGGCGCTGACCGTCGCGCCGAACAGCGCCACGCACCCCGTCCATGTCGATACCGAGCAAATGTACCGGGTGCTGAACAATCTGCTTGATAACGCCATCCATTATGCGGGCGCGCCGCAGCTCGCCATCACAATCTCCGTCTGGCGGGAGCGCGATACCGAGCGCCTGCGCTTTTCTGATAACGGCACCGGCGTATCCGAGGAGCATCTGCCCCATCTCTTCGAGCAGTTCTGGCGTGGGGATGAGGCCAGAGGCGGCCGCAGCGGCGGCGAGGGCAGCGGGCTGGGCTTATATATCGTAAAATACATCGTAGAGGCCCACGGCGGAACGGTTACCGCAAGAAACGACCATGGGCTGGTCTTTGAAATTTCACTTCCGTGCCGTGAGGAGGGCTAGCGTATGCAAAAAATACTGATTGCCGAGGATGACCCTGAGATCGCCATGCTGGAACGAGACTATCTGGAGATCAACGGCTTCTCTGTGGACGTCACCCAAAGCGGGCAGGAGGCGCTCTCCCTTCTGCTGAGCACCCGATACGATCTGGTCCTGCTCGACCTGATGCTGCCGGGCTGTGACGGGTACAATATCTGCCGCGAAATACGCGACAAGGTGGACGTGCCAATCCTGATGGTCACGGCGCGCACCGAGTCGGCGGACAAGATACGCGGCCTCGGCCTCGGCGCGGACGACTATATTGCAAAGCCCTTCGACCCCGCAGAGCTCGTCGCGCGGGTCAAATCCCACCTCAGCCGTTACGAGCGGCTTACAAGCAGCGGCGGGCGCAGCACGGAACCGGAGAAAATCACCGTCGGTGATCTCACCATCTACCCCCAAAGCTGGAAGGTCTACAAAAAAGACGTGGAGCTAAAGCTCCCCAACCGAGAGTTCTCCCTGTTAAAGTTTCTGGCGGAAAATCCGAACATTGTCTTTTCAAAGGAACATCTCTTTGAGTCCATCTGGGGCTACGACTATATCGGTGATAGCGCCACCGTCACAGTTCACATCGGCCGTATCCGGGAAAAAATTGAGGATGACCCCTCCCATCCGACGATCATTGAAACCGTCTGGGGCGCGGGTTACCGTTTAAACTGTTAACTATGTAAATAAGGAATCGGCGGACGTAATGCCCGCCGATTCCTTGCGTAATACGAGTTTTACGCCACGCAGAGCAGGTTTAAGAATGCGTTGGTTCCCCCCGCAAGCGTTACGTTTACACCCGTCACACCAATGGAGACGGTGTCCCCTGCCGAAAGTGAGACGATCGTAAATCCAGTTGCCTGCGACGCAGCGGTCGCCAGAACCAGATTGCTGTTGGCAACCGCAGTGCCGTTGACGAGCAACTGGATAGTCGCACCCGCGCCCGCCGCCGTCCGCACACTATAGTCGATGACATAGACGCCGGGCGTAGCAATCGTCACAGTAGAGCTGCCCGAGGTAAAGCTCATGCCCTTACCTGCACTCTGTGCATCCAGAATCACCTGTCCGCCTGCCGTGATCGTCCTGATGGTGTTGGAGACGAACGCCCCATATGCACTCAGGAACGCGCTGCCGACCGGGCCGGTCGGCCCCGCGGGAATGCTAAAAAACAGGGACGCGCCGGTGGGGGTGACGGTCTCCTGTACCGAGGCAAGGCTGCCCGGTAGACCTGTGCTTGTGCCGGACACCGTAATGGTTGCCGCGGTACCCGCCGCGCCGGTTGCCCCGGTGGGACCGGTGGGCACATCCATTTATGCTCATTTTTCGCCTGCTCGGCGGGCGCACTCCCCCTCAGCAAGGAGGAACACCTGCCCAATCTCAGGAAAATCTTAAGAAGTTCTTTCAGTGTTGTTTCCGGTTTGTAGCTTTTTATGTAAAATTTTGTGATATAATAACATGTATATGTTATATCACAAGAGATGAGGAGGGCACGCCAATGCCGGAATTGCAAACCACTCCAATCAGGAAACAGAAGAAAAAACTCCCCAAACCCGCAAAAATTCTGATCACCATTGTGGTTCTGGCAGTCATCGCGGCCATTGTCGTGGCCCTGCTCTACTTCCTTGTTTTTAAGCAGACGAGCACCCAGGGCGCGCCGATAACCCAGACCGTCATGCGCTCGTCCATCCAGAGCGTGGTGGAGGGGACAGGGGTCATCAAGCCGGCCAATTCCGCCACTGTGCTCCCCGTGGCAAACGGCACGCTAACCGAGTTGCTGGTCAAAGAGGGGGATGCCGTGACCGAGGGGCAGCTGCTGTTCCACATGAACGATACGGAGGCGCGGGACGCGGTCACCGACGCACAGAAGGAGGTCACGGACGCGCAAAAAGCGGTGCAGGAGATTGACGACCAGGCGCAATACCTCACCATCACCGCGCCCCACGCGGGCAATTTGCGCGACGTGGCGGACCTGCAAATCGGGGACACAGTGAACAAGGGCGACACCATCGCGACGCTTGTAAACGACACCAAGCTGCGCCTGTCCCTCTACTACAGCTATACTTATGAGGACAGCATCTCCGTCGGGCAGGGTGCACAGATCACCATCCCCGCTACGATGAGCTCCTTTTCCGGGACGGTGGCAGAGATCAACAAGGTGCGCTTTACAAGTCCCGAGGGCGCGACCCATTTTGAGGTAGTTTTCACCCTCAATAACCCCGGCAGCCTCTCGGAGGGGATGGCCTCGTCCGCCGCCCTCACCGCGCCGGACGGTACGGCGGTTTACCCCTACGACAGCGGGACGCTCAAATACGATTCCTCCACCAAGATTACCGCCAAGGCAACCGGCCCGGTGGAGGCGATGCATCTGCGCAACTACGCCGACGTGCAGAGCGGTGCGCTGCTTGTGCGCCTCGGCGAGGAGGACAACGAATCCGAGCGCTCTGCCCGCGCGCGGGAGCTCAAAACCGCGCAGGAGAAGCTCACCGAGGCGCAGGAGGCGCTGGATAAATACACCGCCCTATCCCCCATCAGCGGCACGGTGCTCTCCTGCAATCTCGTCGCGGGGGAGACGGTAGATAGCAGCTGGGCGATCACCATCGCCGACACAAGCGTCATGACGGTGGAAATTAAGGTCGATGAGCGCAACGTCCGCTATGTCTCGGCAGGCATGGTTGTGGACATTCAGGCAAGCGAACTGTACTATCCGGGCGTGGTGCAGAGCGTCTCCATGACCGCGCAGTCGGAAAACGGCATCGCGACATTCCCGGCGGTGGTCACGGTGGATAACAGTGAGGGGATGCTCATGAGTAACATGAATGTGAGCTACAGCTTTGTCGCAAGCGAGTCCAGCGGCTGTCTGGTCGTGCCCATTCAGGCGGTGAAGAACGTCGAAAGCTCCGACCTGAACGCCGGGTCGGCTGACGGCACGGTGCTGCCCTCAGGTGCCATCGCATCGGGCGACACGACCATCACCACTGAAGAAGGGGTGATGGAGCAGATGACCCCCGACACGCAGAGCTATACCGCAGGCGGCACAGCCCGACCGCTCGGCATGGTAATTATTTCGGAGGGCGGCATGTCCGGCGAGAGCGGTGGGAGCAGCGGTGCCTACTACGCGGGCGGAGACGAGCGTACCACAAACATTGTATTCGTGCAGGGGGAAACCCCGCCGGAAAACGCGCTCACAGCGAATCCCGCGTGGGAGTGCCCGGAGGGCTTCTACCCTGTGCGGGTGGAGGTCGGGCTTGCCGACAACGTCAATGTGGAGATCATCAGCGGACTAAACGAGGGGGACGAGGTCTTCATCGGCTACGAGACCCTCAGCTCCTCCTCCTGGTAAGGGGGAAGTATTATGTTAATCGAAGCGACCGGGCTCTATAAAATCTACCATGAGGGGACGGAGGCGGAGGTGCGTGCGCTCGACGGCGTGTCCCTCGTGATCGACCGGGGGGAATTTGTCGGCATCATCGGCGCTTCCGGCTCGGGGAAGTCGACCCTGATGAACATACTCGGCTGTCTGGATGTGCCCACGTATGGCACGTACCTCCTTGACGGCGTGGACGTAACGGATCTGTCCGACAGGCAGCTCGCCCGCATCCGGAACCGGCAGATCGGATTTATCTTTCAGGGCTTTAACCTCGTACCCGCGCTCACGGCATACGAGAATGTGGAGCTGCCGCTCATCTACCGCGGCATCTCACGCGCAGAGCGCGAGGAGATGGTGGAGGAGGCGCTTAAAAAGGTATCCCTCTTTGACCGCGCCGGGCACAGACCCGCCGAAATGTCGGGCGGGCAGCAGCAGCGCGTCGCCATTGCCCGCGCCGTCGCAACCAAGCCCCCTGTCATCTTGGCCGACGAGCCGACCGGCGCGCTCGACTCCAAGACGGGGCTCGACGTGCTGGATATCCTGCACTGGCTCCATAAAGACGGGGCAACCATCCTGCTCATCACCCACGACACCGGCCTTGCCGCCACCGCAGAGCGGATCGTCCGCCTGTCCGACGGGGTGGTGGTCTACGACGGACCCCGAGGGGGGGCCCCGCTATGAAGCTTGGGCAGGCCTTTAAAATCGCCTACCACTCTATCGCGGCCAAAAAAAGCCGCTCCTTTCTCACCATGCTCGGCGTCGTCATCGGCGTGGCGGCGGTCATTATACTCGTCTCCTACGCGCAGGGACAGAACCGCTGGATGCAGGAGTATTACGAGAGCATGGCGGATAACTCCATCGAAATCACCGCCATGCGGTGGGATGGGAAGGACATTGCGCAGCCCCTCTACGAATACTGCCTCGGTCTGGACGAATACGTGCAGGGCATCACACCGTTCGGGCAGATATGGAACCGCCTGATCATCCAATACGGCGCGAAGGCACTGGACACCGATGCGAATTATGATAACTGGTATGACCGGCCACAGGTCGTCATGGGCAATCAGGAGTTCTCCCTGTGCAAGGCGTACGAGATCGTCAATGGGCGGGATCTCTCCTATCTCGACGTGACAAAAGAAAATCAGGTCTGCGTGCTCGGCTCCTACACGGCGGAGCAGCTGTTCGACTACGCAACCCCTGTGGGCAAGACCATCACCATCAACAACCTGACCTTTGAGGTGATCGGCGTATATCAGGAGCGGGACCCGAACCAGATGCAAAACCTCGACCAGCTCATTCTGGTTCCCTACACCCTGGGCCGCGTGCTGAACAACAACGAGGCCATCCAGTCCTACGTCGCCAAGGCGCGCAGTCCCGAGGCGACCAAAAAGGCCATTACCCTCATCGACGGATTTTTGGGCGGTCTGGGTATCAACGACGCAAACGGCTATTACTATGTACAGTCGCCGGACGAGTGGAAGCAGATGGGCGAGGAGGAGCAGCAGGTGCAGCAGCGTTTCCTCGGCGGCATCGCCGCGATCTCCCTTGCCGTGGGCGGCATCGGCATCATGAACATCATGCTTGTCACAGTGACCGAGCGCACCCGCGAAATCGGCATCCGCAAGGCGATTGGCGCGGAACGGAGGAGCATCGTCACCCAGTTTCTCATCGAGGCGTGCATGCTCTGCGGCTTCGGCGGCATCATCGGTATCATCGTCGGGTATATCGGCACGCTGCTCGTGTGCAAGCAGTCGCTCGATATCATCGTCTTACCCAGTGTGGGCATCATTGTCGGCGCGTTTTTTCTCTCCCTCGCACTTGGAATTGTTTTCGGACTCTTCCCCGCCGTCAAGGCGTCCAAGCTCCAGCCTGTCGACGCGCTGCGCGCGGATTAAGGGGTGTTTTGAGATGAAAGTATGGAAAAAAGCTAGCGGCCTCGTACTCGCGGCTGCTATCCTGATCGGGTGCTTGATCCTCCCGTCTGCCGCCGTAGCAGACAGCGTCCCCTTCACCGACATCGCCAACGCACAGACGGCAGAGGCGGCGGAGGTGCTGCGCCTGCTCGGCATCGTCGGCGGGGTGGGGAGCGGCAGCTTCCAGCCGGACGGGCATCTCACCCGCGCCGCGTTCTGCAAAATGGCGGTGGAGAGCTTGGGGCGCGGCAGCGAGGAGGCCGCCCAGCGCGCGCGCACCATCTACACCGACGTCGGCCCCAACCACTGGGCGCGCGGCTACATCAACCTCGCCTCCGGCATCACCCTGTCTGACGGCAGCGACACGGCCTCCGCCACACGCCTCATCATGGGCGTAGGCAACGGCACCTTCGCGCCCGACCGCGACATCACCTGCGGCGAGGCCGTGACCATCCTCATGCGGATTCTGGGCTACGGCAGCGGCGACATCGCCGCGGGTAGCGCGTGGTATGACGGCTATGTCTCTGTCGCGGCGCAGATTGGCCTAACGGACGGCGTCACCTTCCAAGGGGATACGCCCGCCACGCGGGGGCAGGCTGCGGTGCTCTTTTATAACCTGCTCTTTACCGAAAGCCGGGGCGGGAGCGACATTTTTCTGACCACATTGGGTGGCAAAAAAGAAGACGGCGGCATCCTCCTCGATACCGACGCCACCGCTTCCGACGGTACCACCGCCGCGCTGCGTACCACCACGGGCACCTATCAAACCAAACACGCCCCCTTTGACGCCGCCCTCGCGGGCACGCAGGGGGAGCTTGTCCTCGACAAGGACGGCTACCTGCTCACCATCCTACCCAAGGAAAACGTCTCCTCCCGCGCCGTCGTCGCCACTGAGTGGGCATATAATTACCTCATGACGGCAGAGCAGGACAAACTCGATATTCCGCCGGAATCTGCCGTCTATCAGAACGGGGAGGAAAAAACCTACGAATCTCTCTGGCTCTCGCTGCAGGCGGGAACCGCCCTCACGATCTACTATACGTCAGCCGGTAAGGTGGACTACCTCTTCCTCTCCGGCGCGGAGACGGAGGACGCCGTCATGGTCGCGCTGCGCAAGCCCACCGCCACCTACAACCCATTTGCCGCCCTGACCGGCGGCGCGAGCGACTACCGGCTGTACCGCAACGGAAAGCCCGCCACCCTCTCCGACCTCTGCCAGTACGATGTGGCGACCTGGGACAGCGCGGCGCGCGCCCTGCAGGTCAGTGACCTGCGCCTCACTGGCATCTACGAAAACGCCTACCCCAACCCGCAGACCCCCACAACGGTCACCGTGCTGAGCACCGCGTACCCCCTTCTGGACAACGCAGCGCAGGCGCTGGAATCGTTTTCGCTCGGCGATCAGATTACCCTGCTCTTTACCGCGGGCGGCGATGTCGCCGCCGTCCTCCCCGCCGCCACCGTCTCGTCCACCGCCGTCGGCACCGTGACCGCGATTGACACCTCCGGCAACGCCACCGTCACACTGCTCAATAGCATCCTAGACCCCATCTCCGGCAAGGTGGAGAAATCCGGCAACACCGCCCTTGCGATGCAGGGGGAACTCGTCACAGTCTCTTCCAAAAAGGCGGGACAGCTCATCCTCTCCGCACCGAACACGAGCACTGCGAAAAATCCCGTCGACCTCACCACCAGCACCATGGGCAATCTGGTGCTGGATGGGAATGTGGCTGTGTTTGACCGCATCGGCAAGGGCTCCCCCAGGCAGGTGGCGCTTGAGGACGTCACCCTCGACCAGATTCCGGTCAAACGCATTTTGTATTACGCGACCAACGCCGGCGGGAGGGTCAGCCTCCTGCTGCTCGACAACGTGACGGGGGACGCGTACACTTACGGTATTGTCTCCTTCACGCCCGGTTCGTCTGACGAAAACCCCACCGTGTCTGTGGAAAACGCCGACGGCGTGCTCGGGCCCCTCACCTCCACCAGCAACCTCAACACCACCCGTTACGCCGGTGTCGCCCCCACCACCGCCGGGGACAAGGTGGCGGGCAGCGTCCTGCTCATCAAACAGGGGAACGCGGCGCGCGGCGATTTTGACCCCGACGGCGCGGCGGTTACCGTCGGCGGCGTGATCTACCCCATCGCCAAAGAGGTGCAGTGCTACAACAATTTTTCCAAGTCGTGGTTCGGTAGTGAAAACGACGACAGGGAGACGCGCGTCAATGCGGCGCGGACGTTCTCCGACAGCCTGACGCTCTACTACGATAAAGCGCCCCAGGAGGGCGGCAAGATACGCCTGATTGTGGCGGAGTGAGGGCCCCCTCTTGAGGCGAATCGTATACCCTATACCCCATCGAGCCGCGCCCAGACAATCAACCTGTGGGTGGGATTGAGCGCCGGGGTACAGGTGATCAGCGTCAGCATATGTGTTTCGTCCGGCTGGAGCTCCAGCACCCAGCCCTCATCTGGATTCACAGTAAAGACAGAATACACGGTATAGGTAACGGTGTCGTCACCGTAGTTGATGGTGACCTGATCCCCCTCAGAAAGCTTATCCAGATAGCGAAAGGCATGTGCCACAATCAGGTTGCGGTGGGCGGCCAGCACACAGTTGCCAGCCTCTCCGGGCAGGGCGGATGTGGTCAAGTGTCCCACGCCGTAATACATTTCTTCCCCTGTGCCTGAGACGATGTTTTCCGAAAGGGATATTTTAGGTATTTTGATCGTCCCCAGCTGGATGAGCGGCACACCCGACTCCGTGCGCGCAACTGCCACATCATCTAGCTGCACATCTTCCATCGTCCCCTCGCCCGATGCGATCGGCAATGCATCGCTCACCTGCTCCGACGGAAGCGGTTTTGGCTCAGGCAGCTCCTCCGCCGTCTGCAGCGCAGCGAGCCCAAGCTCTGAAAGCAGCAGCCGCCAAGGATAGGCCGACAGATTCACGACCAGAACAACAGCAATAATGCACAGCCCTATTCCGATGAAAATGCGGGAGAGCCGTTTCCTTATCTTATAAGACACATTCAGTCCCTCCAAAAAATTCCTGTCTCGTATTATATCATAGTATGAGACAAATGTAATACTTTTTTGCTGATATACACCGTAATGATGGCATCTTATTTGGATACATTTTCTTATATGCGCGTCAATGTATCTAATATTTGTGACATTTTTGCCTTGCCACGTAATCGCCCCCATGCTATACTAACATTATATCCCAGTCCATTTGTTGGGTGGGAAATCTTGGGAGCATATTGTGAAAGGGTGATTCCATATGGAGCACAAAACATCGACACACTGTAAGCCGCGGCGCGGCTTTGCCTTTCTGTTGAGCGCAGCTATGGTGCTGTCTCTGCTGCCCAGCGTATTGGCTACGGAGGACGATACATTGGAAATGACGCCCGGAGAAAGTGTCATGTTCACATTCCATTATGAGTTGGAGCTGGAGCAGGTCGAGTCCGTGGAATTGGTGGTTCCTGCGGGTCTGTTTGAGGGTGACGTCTTGATCGATAATCCCGCTGTCAGCGATGCAGAGGACGCCCCCACCCTGTTTACGGATACCGTCATGACACCCGCGGAGACAGGAGACAACATGGATCGCTATCTGGTCGACGTGAACGGCGCGGAGATTGCGGCCTATCTGGAAGCTGCGGAAGAGGACGCCACGGCGATCACCGCGTATGATCTCACCGTTTCCGCCACGGTATCCGCGGCGTTTGAGCCTGCCAGTGGTCTGTGCCTGACGATTGGCGGCATGCAGGTGGACTTTGACGTTGTGGCGGCGGAATCTGACGCGGCACAGCCCGCGGAGACTGAGCAACCGAATGTGGCTCAGCCCGTATCGGAGCCTGTGGCGACAGGAACAGGCACAGTGCAGGCTCTTGACAGCGGGACTTTTTCCGCGACGCTCACCGGTGAGGGCACCACCGTGGATCTGAGCGAGACCGATTCCAGTATCTCACTGAACAACTACGACTCCAGCACGACAGAGCAGACCCTGCAAATAAAAGAGCGCTTTGACGGCACGGACACCAGCACGGATAAAATCATCGTTGTCTCATTTGCAAACGGCCTGGGCCTTGGCTCCGCGTCTGGTATGGTGAAAAACAGCGATGGCACATGGAGCTTTGACGCAGACACGCTGCCAAACGATCTGAGTACGATCATCACGGGCGGCACGTATGAATTGACTCCCGGCATTCTCTTGAGCAACGGCAAGACGTACCAGCCAAAGTCCGGCACACTGACCTACACCCTCGCCCCCGCCACGGCAAGCACAAACATCTCCATCGGCGTTCTCTCCGACTGGGCCTTTGCTATGAGCAGCACCAGTACGCAGAAAACACACGCGGATGCACTGTGCGTTGAGACCTTTGAGGGTGTGGGCGTTGACACGGAAAACGACACGCCGAAAAATAGCGCCACACTGAAAAATTATATTTTGGAAGGCTACACATTGATCCGCCTGACGGGTACCAGCACTGATTATTTAACTACAGAAACAGTTTCTGCTGGCAAGGAATGGGACTCCCAATTTCTAATCACCTCCCGGCGCAGCGGGTATGAAATCAACGCTGCTACTGTATTTTTTAATCAGGAAATGACCTTTACATTGCGGGTAAATAAGGCGCTCGGTGTCACGGGCATCGAACCGCTTTCCGGTAGTACCATTTTGCCGGAGATGTGTACGTTTGCGAAAGCTGACGATCCGAGTAGTACTGATTATGAGATTATCACAATTACCCTGACCGGTGCCACCGATCTGACCAACGCCAAGTTGAAGCTATACGGAACCGTACTATCCACCGCAACGCCCGGCACATATGATACTTACGGTACCAGTCGATCATTTTCTTCTACAACGCTTGACGGAGACACCAATACGAGGAGTTCATTTTTTGCGTGGGTAAAAATACTTGTGCCTGACACATTTATCAACTGCCTGAAGCTGGTAGCCACCACGAACAACAGCTTTCTCACCACAGACGTGGGTACGGCCCCATTAAAGCCGCTGGGCGCGTTTCTCATCAGCAATCCATATGACGAAATTGTTTCAGACCAGATGATGCATGTGGCGTTTCAGGACGCAAAAATCGGTGTCCGGGCTGTGCGCCTCCCGACCTCACTCGATGGCGCTGAAAATATAGTGATTACAACCGCCTCAGCCACGTATACGATTCCTTCTCGTCCTTGTGTCGTAGACGCAACCAGCACTTTTTATAAAAGCTATGGTTTTGGTTATGTGGAGATCAATTTGAGTGAGTTCACTTCGGACGCGACGGAATATATTACTGACATTACCTATGAGATGCCAGGAGAATTTCAGGTTGGGGCCTCCTATTCCCTCAATACATTTCGTGTGCCATACGATCTGGCCTTTGTATATTTTGGGGACATTCTTGATCAAAGTGCAGGCACCACTACGAACCCCTATTATGCCACGGCTACCGTGGGGGAAATGGTGACAGATTCCAGCAGTAATCATGTCATTAGCACGAACACCTGCATGTCAGCCACGGCGAATATGACCTATTCGACCGGTAATCTCGGTATTTCTTTCACCCCCTCCACGTCAGGGATCAACGGGAAGACTCTGGCAACAGGGGAATCGCTCGAGAACGTCAGTGTTACCTTTATTAAATACAACTTTGCGTACCCCGATGCTACACCCTCTGCCGTAACAGGCTATTACGTCTATCTCCGCGCCCCTGCCGGCGTGTTGTCCATCGACAGAGACTCCATTCAGGTCACCTATAATAGCCAGGTGTACACGGAAAACGATGGCTTTTTCAGTATTGAGAAACTCGACAGCACAGATGCGGACAGCAACGTAGACGGTGTGGTCTACAGGCTGAAACTTGATCAGGTTATCATGGGCTATTATACAGATAGTTTTTCAACCTACTCCGCCGTAAAGGTTTCCATGGACATCACGGCGCTGCCAACAGCGCCAAAAACCGCTGTGCTACTCAACGACATGTTTATGATTACCACAATAGATGATAACTTTGTGGTCAGTTCATCCGGTTCACAGACCCACAAAACACACGATTTTGATATTGACGCACGGAATAATCAAACCACTGCTGTTTGCGGGCCGTCCGTAACGGAGAGCCTGAGCATTCAGCCTGATACCACATTTAGCGTGTGGACCTCCGCCCGGTTAAACAGTGCGGCCTGGACATACTACGACGCCACCAACGCCGAGTCCACCACCATCAACTTAAACCCCGATGGCAAGGCGGAGTACGGGCTGCTTGTTGCAAACAACTCCGGTCTGGATGTGGGCGAGTTTGTCGCGCTGATCCCCATTCCAAAATACGGGGAAACAGCGAACACAAGTAGTGTAACATTGCAGGACAACGCCTTTGGCTGGACCGCTTCCCTATTGGAGGAGATAGACCTTACGGATATGGGATATGATCCCGATGACTATTCCGTGCTCTATTCCACTACCTATGAAACCGATAAAGATTCCGCCACATTTGTCTCGTGGAGTGCGATCAGTGACCCGGACGATATCCGCATGGTCAGAATCGCCAGTAAGGACGTCATTCCGGATGGAAGCACTCTCACGTTTGCCTTCCCCTTGGATATCACCGACGATAATCAGGCAGATCATGAGGGCAACACCAATATTTATTCCGCATACATCTACCGCGATGTAAACGGGAGCGCAGGCTATACAGTTAGTGAGCCTGTGGCGATTCGCCTGCATATAGGCATTGTCAAGGGACAGGTGTATCTGGATGCCAATAAGAACGGCAGTCTTGACACGGACGAAATAGGCATAAACGATGTGCTGGTAACGGCCTATGACGCAAGCACCGACACTTCTCTGGCCGCGACGAGAACAGACTCAACTGGCTACTATGAATTTTTAGGCCTGAACTACGGGCAAGCGGTTTATCTTGTTTTTACCAATCCCAGTACCACCGCTTACCGATTTTCAGACCCGGAAAACGGCGCGTTTGACATTGCCGCCGATTACAGTACAGCAACCGCCACAGGCGTAGTGGCCAACACAGATGGTGTCTGGGAATACGCAAAGGTAAACTGCGGGCTAATTGAACCATATACAATCACCTTTGACGCGATGGGCGGAACCTTTCTTTCCAATGGAGCTTCCACGCAGGTGAGCAAAGTATTTGGCGGGGACTCTGTGAGCGCGCCTACCACCTTGCCTTACCTTCAGGGACATACCTTTGCCGACTGGTATTTGGATACGGCATGCTCGAATGTTGCAACTCTCCCTACCGCCGTCACTGGAGACGCCACCTATTATGCCGGATGGACGCGGAATTCCTATACGGTGACCTATCTAGATCACAATAATGCCACCATAGACCCCGATCCGCTCGGTCTCCCAGCGAGCTATGTCTACGGCGACAGTAAGACAATTGACAACACGACCGAGCCGTATTCCCGCACAGGCTACACCTTTTCAGGCTGGTACGATGCGGCGGCGGGCGGCACTCAGGTGACGACGATCACCGGCACCGACGCGAAGAACTTCACTCTTTACGCCAGATGGACAGCGAATTCCTATACAATCACCTATATGGATCACGAAAACGCCGCCATAACACCATCCGGCCTCCCGACAAGCTATGTCTACGGCGTCGGGGCGACAATCAATCACACGACCGAGCCGTATTCCCGCACAGGCTACACCTTCTCAGGCTGGTACGACGCGGCGGCGGGCGGCACGCAGGTGACGGCGATCACCGGCACCGACGCGAAGGACTTCACCCTTTACGCTCAATGGACACCGAACCTCTATACCATCTTCTACGAGAATCTGTACGGCGCGGCACACACAAACCCCGACACCTACACTTACGGTACAGGCGTTGACAGCTTCTCCGACCCCGATGCGCGCAGCAACTACACCTTCGCGGGCTGGTACAACGCGCTGACGGACGGCACACAGGTAACTGCAATCAGTGACACCGCCACGGACGCGTACACACTGTACGCTCGCTGGACCGCCATCGGCAGCATAAGCAGCAGCGGGAAGGCGACCGGGGGCAACCCTTATGATACGCTTGTGATCATTGGGGAGGACGATACGCCGCTTGCAAGTCTGGATAACCAAGACCATATGAAGTACCTCAACGGCTACCCCAACGGCACCGTACAGGCGGAAAACGAGATCACCAGAGCGGAGGCGGCCAGCATCTTCTATCGGCTCCTGAACGAGACGTACAAGGACGGCACCGCGACCACGTCATTTAGCGATGTCTCCTCCTCCGCGTGGTACAGCCTTGCAGTGGGCACCCTGACCGACCTTGGCATACTGACCGGATATCCGGACGGCACCTTCCGGCCAAACCAGTCGATCACAAGGGCTGAGTTTGCAGCAATTGCCGCGCAGTTTGACAGCCTGACGCTGACCAGCGGAACGGCCTTCAGCGATGTGCCGGAGAGCCACTGGGCGGCGCAGTATATCAATTCCGCCTATGTGAAAGGCTGGGTTAGCGGGTACTCCGACTACAGCTTTCAGCCCGAACACGGGATTACCCGGGCCGAGATGGTCACGGTGGTAAACAAGATGCTCAGCCGCGCGATTGACGCCGAGGCACTCGCGACAGTGGAAAACCCATACACCGACATGAACAGCAGCAACTGGTTCTATGCCGACATCATTGAGGCGTCCCTCATACACGACTATATAAAAGATGATCAGGACACCGAACACTGGCAGAGCTGGGAATAATCTTACGTGCAAAGAGAACGAGACAACCGACCCAAAGAGGGGTTCGTTGTCTCGTTTTCTTGTATGCAGTGCAAGCATGACAAGCAATACTGGATTAATATAGTCTTGTAATTGGTCATATTTTCTCATTCCGCGGTAATCATACCATTTTTTTGTAACAATTATATCTTGTTTTAACATTGCGCGCATGCTATACTTGTATTAAACCCCAGTTCACCATTTTATTGGAATATATTAGCGAAAGCTTTTGAAAGGTTGATTACTTATGGGGAACACAGAATCAAAGCACCAAAAGCTGCGGCGCGGCTTTGCTATCTTCCTGAGCATTTGTATCGTACTATCTCTGCTGCCCGGCGTATTTGCAACCGGGGACGATACGCTGACGTTGACGCCTGGGGAATGTGCCACATTCAGCTTTTATTATGAGCTGGAGTCGGATCAGGCCGAGTCCGTGGAACTGGTGGTTCCTGCGGGTCTGTTTGATGGTTCCGTCTCCATAGATAACCCCGCTATCAGTGATGCGGAGGACGCCCCCACCCTGTTTACGGACACCATCATGACACCGGCGGAGACCGAAAACGGCATGGATCATTATCTGGTCACCATAAATGGCGCGGAGATTGCGGCCTATCTGGACGCTGCGGAAGAGGACGACACGGTGACCACCTCGTATGATCTCACCATTTCCGGCACAGTATCCGCGTCGTTTGCACCTGCCGAGGGTCTGTGCCTGACGGTTGATGGCACACAGGTGGACTTTGCCGTTGTGGCAGAGGAGCCTGTTGCGGCGCAAGCTGTGGATACACCCCTGTCTGGGATCTCCACATACGACCTGGGTAACGATGTGACAGATTTGATTCAGGAATATGACACCTGGATCATGCAGAACGGCGCGACACTGGACGCTGGCGATGCCATTGACATCGCGGAGGATTTCTCGCTTTTTATCACCTTCCGCGTCCCGACCGAGTCAGAGGATGACACGGCCGACTCCTATGTGGTGCCGGATGATTATGCGGTGTTCCAGCTGCCGGTCGGTGTGGAACTGACCAATACCGTCAGCTTTACCATAAAGGTTTTGGATGAAGACACCGGCGAAACTCTGGTGCTCGGCACCGTCACACTCAGTAACAGCGACAGCGGTGCCATCGTCACCGTAACCTTTGACGGTGCGGATGCTGCCGCGATCCTTGAAAATTTCATTGATGTGATCGTCACCTTTGATGTTACGCTGCAATATAACGGTACCAATGAATCCGACGGCAGCGGAGATACCCTGATTGACATTCTGGGTAAGGAATATCAGATTTATACTGCGCCGGAAGAGAGCACGGTTATCCTGACGAAAACCGGCAGCATCGATGTACAGACCGGCATTGTGGACTGGATCATCACGGTAACCAGCGAAACCGAAGGTGAGCTGGACGGGTACATCCTGTCAGATGATTTGGATCATGGGACAAATGCCGGCGACTATGTGTCCGGTAGCTTCGATGACAATGGTGCGGGCGGAACAGGCGGATTTACCGGCAATTTACTGTCCTATACCTTCCCCGACGACACAGCAGAGGGCACCTATACCTTCACCTTCCAGACGCAGCTGGACGATTCTGTGCTCTATGCGGATGCTGCAAGTAGCCCCATCACGGTTGAAAACACAGCACTTCTCACCCCGCAAAACGGCGAGGTCATCGAGGCTTCCGCGACCTTGTCCTATGCCCCGACCTGGATCAGCAAGAGTGGGGCTTATACCTCTTCAGACGCTGTCTGGAGCAACCCCGATAAGCGATTGATTACCTGGACCGTTACCGTGAACCCCAATAGCGTGGATTTCGGGACGTCCTCCGTCACGGTAAAGGATACCATCCCCGCCGGGTTAACGGTTGATACAAGTGCCAGTACAATCGTGTTTGACGGTGAGAGCACGCAGTATGATCTGTTTGATAGCTCCTGGTACAGCAGCAAAGGGATCAGCAGCGTCGTATACGATAACGGTCACCATTGTATTTTCCAGCCTGAGCACAAAGTGCACCATTACCCTTGTCACAGTAGCGGATGATTCCGCTATTTACCTCAACATGAGCGCCTCCAAATATACAAATAACGTCACGATGGAAAAGGACAGCACTGAAATCGGCACCGCAAGCGCGTCGGTAACGCCGTGGATTAGCAGCCTGTCCAAAACCGGGAATTGGGCAACCAATATGGAAGCGGGTACCATCCAATGGCAGGTCAATTATAACGCCGGTTTGCAAGCTGCGAATGCAACAGAGGCTGTCATATATGATCTGGTTGTGCCGGGTGACAGCATTCCCGCTTGGGCCACACTGAATACTGCCGCACAGAGTAATTTTGACAGTGAAACCACTTACAACAAGTTTATCGCCGCAACAGACAAAGCCCTGAACCAGGCTTTGGTATCCGGGTCGGTACAGGTAACTACAGACCAGAACGCTGACGGAACCACCGATGCCGTCTCTTGCAGCACGATAGAAGAGGTACCACTGTATAACACCAGCTCTGAACTTGTGGCCTATCTGGTTAAGGTGACCGTTGCCGAGCCGACCCATAAGATCATTTTTAAATACCAGACGCAGGTAACCGATCCCGTACTTCTGCTGGAAACCTCCACATCCTGGAACCGTGCCGTTGTAAAGGTCGCAGACGTGTATGGCGGCGCAAGCGGATCCATTGCATGGAATAACACCTTCTTTACCAAAGAGGCCCTTGTGGCAGACGATGACAACGAATCCGATTTGCCGGGCGCCACGGTTGCCGCAAAGCCTGCAGCAACCGCAACCACGGATGAAGGCGCAAAGACGGTGTTCAATTACAGCGATCAGACGGCAATTTTTAAGCTGGCCATCAACCCCAACAAGCTGAACCTGACGAACCTGGGCCAGTCCTCAAGCCGCGGTACAGAAAGTAAGATCACATTGACGGACACCTTGCCGGTCGGCTGGGAGATCGCCACCTTTGCCGATACCGGCACGTATGCCGTATATGATGAAGCCGGCAATCTAGCTGTCGATCTGTTCACCACCGCTGATGCAGTTGCGGGCAACACGGTCTATACGTTTACGCTGGAAGGTACCGATATCGCCAAGCTGGACGGCGCAACCTACTATGTCTACCTGAAGGCAGCGTTATCTGAGCCGGAGCATTACTTTAACGTCAATGATGAATATACCTTCACAAACGAGGCAACTGTTTCTTTCACCGCGTGGGATTTATCGTTAGAGGATACGCAGAATGTTATTGTAATAAGCATAGTTTTCGATAAGGACAACGAACTGCAAAGCGACGGCTATGTCCTCTGGCGCATCACCTATAATCCCTATGGTCTAGAGAAAATTGGCGATTATATCGTCGACACTCTGCCCGTGGGGCTGGAGCTTGAGGCCGGTACTGCGATAGCCTATCCGATTACGCAGTGGAATGAAGACGGAAGCTATGTGGTAAGTACGACACCCATTGATGCACCGGAGTCGTATATCAGCTATAACGTCACTACACGCCAGCTGACCTTCCGCTTTCCCGACAGCAGCACGGGCTATGTGTTGCAATATGTAACTGTGGTTACTGCGGATGCAAACGGAACACTGACCAATCAAGCGGAGCTTTACTATAATGACAGCCTGACAGAAGAGGCGGATGACACCTACACGGTGACCAGTGCCGACGCCTACGCCGTTGCGCAGCTGACCGGCCGGATTGCACTGGCAAAGATAGATGGCATCACGGGCGACCCCATCACGGGCAATTCCGCTACGTTCACGCTTTACAACGCGGATAAGACGGAAATCGTGCGTGTAGTCCAAACGGACAGCGACGGCAACCTGCTGATGCGCGGCTTACCGGTAGGCGACTATATTCTAATGGAGACAAATCCGCCCAGCGGATATCTGGTTGACGCATATAAGGAATATGCCATATCCGTGACGAAGGAGACGAGCAGCTCAGCGGTCACCACGATTGACGGCGTCACAGTATCCGACGGCACTCTGTTCAGTGTAAAAAACTACCCGTCGGATGCGGTTGGACAGCTGACAATCACCAAGAGCGTCTCCGGAAATCAGGCAAGTAAAACGGATGTATTTACGTTCACGATCTCCTTCTACGAGCAGGGCACGCTCAGCAGCCAGACCTACAGCTATATTGACCAAAACGGAAATGTAGGCGAGATAACCGGCACCGGCACATTCACGCTGTCCGCCGACGAGCAAATTACCATCGTGAACATCCTCCTCGACACCACCTATACCGTGACAGAGGCAGAGGACGATAACGGCTATACGGCCAGCAGCAAAACGGTGACCAATTTGGGTGAGGATAACGAATCAACCCAATCCGCAACCGGACGGACTGCCGACGGGACGATTGTTCCGGGCACCACGTATGTGACCTATAACAATTACAAAAACAGCTCCGATAGCTCCGGCGGCGATAGCTCAGACGGCGACAACGCCACGACCGATTCCAATACGCGCAACAAACCCACCGGCGGCGACCGCAGTGACACCACCGGTGACGACAGCATCACAACAATTCCCGACGGTATTACGCCCACCTCTCCCGGCAATACCATAGAGTCCGGTGATGATGGAACTTATATTGAAATCGGTGACGATGGCGTCCCGCTCGGAACCTGGCAGGACGATGGCAGTGGCGTGTGGACTTTTACCCCCACTGAAACGGAAGCTGCAACAGATACACCAACTGCAACAAATGGATCGCAAAGCGGCGTGAAATTACCCAAGACCGGCAGCTGGTCGATGCTGGCCGCGCTGGTCACCGCAGGCGCGTTCTGTGCCGCCGGTGTGCTCATCGGGCGCAAAAAGCAAGAAGATGCGTAAATTCATATCGTATTCCCAACACAGCCAGCCCCTTCAAGTAATTGAGGGGGCTGGTTTCTGTCATAGGGGACATCCCATATGTCATACGTTGGGAAACAGGAGGGAACGCCGATGTTAAACCCGGAGGATATGCACAAACAGGATAAAGCGCCGAATCACAGCGACCTTGCGGATCTGTCCGCCATTCGCATCAGAGAGGATTTGCCGCACACAGAAAAGGTGCAGACCTTTTTATCGGAAATCAAAAACCCATACCGCTTTCTCTGCGGCGATGTCCCCGTTCAGGTGCGCTTTGCCGACGACGGCCTGCCGCTTGGGCGCACGCTGCAAGATTTCTTTCTTCACATCAAGCAGGGCTAGAGCAAATGTAGAACACATAGCGAATATGCGCTATGTGTTTGGAATTTGCTCTAAGGCCGCAGGAAGGGCAGGGATACTATGGCACGCATCCGAAAAACCGCACAGAACGGGGACGCCGCAACCGGCAATACCGTCTGGCATATCGCGCTCTATATCCGTCTTTCCAAGGATGACGGCAATGATGAGAGCCTGAGTGTAACCAATCAGAAGAAAATTCTCACGGAGTATGTGGCGCATTTTTTTCAGGGTGAGTATGAAATTACCGACTATTATGTGGATGATGGCCGGACGGGCACCGACTATGACAGACCGGATTTTCAGCGCATGATCCATGACGTGGAGGGTAAAACAGTCAACTGCGTCATCTGTAAAAATCTCGCCCGTGCGTTTCGTAATTACGCCGATCAAGGGTATTTTCTCGAGACCTTCTTCCCCCTGCACAGCGTCCGCTTTATCACACTTGGCGACCCGAAAATAGACACCCATCTCAACCCCGAAGCAATCAGCGGCATGGAGGTGCCCATTAACGGCCTGATGAATGACCGCTTTGCCTACGCCACCTCAAGCAGCGTGCGCAGAACCTTTGACACCAAACGCAGAGCGGGCGAGTTTATTGGCGCGTTTGCACCGTATGGGTACGCAAAGCATCCGGACAACAAAAATGCCCTCGTCATAGACGAGGAGGCGGCACAGGTGGTACGGGACATTTTCCAGTGGTTTGTCTACGGTGACGGTTCCTCAAACGAGGCGCTGAGCAAGGAGGGCATTGCAAGGAAGCTCAATGCCCTCGCTATCCCCAATCCCACGCGCTATAAGGCGCAAAAGGGGATGAAATATCAAAACCCCCGCGCGAAAGAAAATGACGGTCTCTGGACGGGCACCTCGGTTGCAAGGCTGCTGAAAAACAAAGTCTATGTCGGAACCATGGTGCAGGGCAGGCAGCGGGTGATCAGCTACAAAGTACACGACATGGTCAACACACCGGAAGCGGAGTGGTATCAGGTGGCGCATACGCATGAACCGATCATCTCCGCAGAACTCTTTGCGCTCGCCCAGGCGCTGCACGCACGGGATACCCGCACCGCGCCGCAGAAACAGGAAAAGCATCTGTTTTCCGGCTTTCTTTTCTGCGCGGACTGCGGCAAGGCGATGACCCGGCGGTCATCCAAAGGAATCGTGTACTACAACTGCTCTACCTATAAACGCAAGTCCAAGGAGCTGTGCACCAGGCACACCATGCGTCTGGACAAAATGACGCATGCGGTGCTGCTTGTGATCCAGACATACATTGCGCTCGAGCCGTCTCTGGCAGACCTGATCGCGCACATCCATCAGGCCCCTTCCCCGCAGGCGAAGCCCACCCGATTAGCACGCCTCCTGCACCTGCGCGAAGAGGAGCTTGCAAAAACGAACGCCATGATTGCAGCGCTCTACCCGGACTGGAAGAACGGGGATATTACCCACACACAGTACCGAGAGATGAAGGAAAAATTCGAGCAGCAGGCAGCAGGCCTGTGCGATGCCGTCCGGCGTATCGAAACAGAGCTGGCTCTGACAGAACAGACACACGCCTCCGGCAATCCATATCTACAGGCCTTTCTCACGCATCAGAACATTCTGGAACTGTCGCAGGGCCTGTTGGCGGAGCTTGTCGCGGGCATTTATGTCCATGCGCACGGCGAGATCACCATTCAGTTCACGTTCGCAGACCCATTCAGCCACACGACGGAGCCTCGGGAGCGCTGATTCCCTTTCTCATGCCATCCGGTTGTGCATATACGCCCGGTGCCGTGGGGCCTGTGGGCCCAGTCGGGCCGGTAACTCCAACGCCCGCTGCGCCGGTAGCGCCCGTCGGCCCTGTCGGACCAGTGGGGCCGGTCGGGCCGGTTACCCCGAAGAACGGGCCGGTCGGGCATACGCTCGGTACGCAGTGGCAGGCATTGAAGGAAGGCTGGCCGCAATTACTGTTGCAGAATCGAAAATCCACTTATATTCACTCCTTTTTTCAGATTGAAACGGAAAGGATGACGATGGGTCGTTTCCTCTCATTATAACATGTAGGCGCAGATAGTGCCCATGAAACATCTCTGTTTCTGTCCAGCATATGCTCTGCCGAGCGCAAATGTCAGTCCCCTCCCTCCTCCAACCCAATCCGTTTGCAGAGAATCCCGCTTTTTTACGTGCGGGTAAGAAAAACGCTAAAAATTCTTCATGTATTTTTAATGTTTCTTTTTTGATTTCCTCGCATATCTGTGGTACACTTTTTAAGTCGACACAGTAATGGAAAGGACATGGCGGATATGGCACATTCGTTTGACTGCCTGATCATCGGCGCGGGGCTTGCCGGTGCCGTTTCGGCGCGGGTGCTGGCCGATGCGGGCAAACGCGTACAGATATGGGAGCGGCGCAGCACCCTCGGCGGGAACGCCTACGATGAGCCGGACGCATCCGGCATTCTGGTGCATCGGTACGGTCCGCACATCTTCCACACCGACAATGCGCAGGTGTTTTCCTTCCTTTCGCGCTTCACCCGCTGGCGGGATTACCAGCACCGTGTCGCAGCGGATGTATATGGGACGAAAATGCCGGTTCCCTTTAATCTCACCTCGCTGGAGCTGGCATTCGGCAAAGCACGGGGGGCCGCGCTGGAGCAAAGCCTCCTCGCCGCCTACGGCGCGGAACGAAAGGTTTCCATCCTGGAGTTGCGGCAAAATGAAGACCCCGCATTATCGGCGCTTGCTGACTATATCTATGAAAACATCTTTCTGCACTACACCGTCAAGCAGTGGGGGCAGAAGCCGGAGGAGATCGACCCCGCCACCACCGCACGGGTGCCGATCTTTCTCTCGCGTGATGACCGCTATTTTCAGGATCGGTATCAGGGTATCCCGGAAGACGGTTACACGGCACTTTTTCACAATATGCTCGACCACCCCGACATTGTTGTAGAAACCGGCATTGAAGCCGCCGATCGGCTTACCTTTGATGACGCTCTGCGGGTGGACGGCGCGGTGTTTACAGGCCCTGTCCTCTATACCGGCGCGCTGGATGAGCTGTTCGGCTGTGCGTACGGACGTCTCCCCTACCGCACGCTGGATTTTCTCTTTGAGACCCATCGGCGGGAATGGTACCAGCCTTACGCAACGGTGAACTACACCGTCACCGAACCATGGACCCGCATCACCGAATTTAAGCGCCTGACCGGTCAGCACAATCCGAATTGCACCACCATCGCAAAAGAGATTTCGCGCCCCTATACGGGCGCGGCAGGAGAAACGCCGTATTACCCCATCCTCTCTCCGGAGAGCAACGCGCTCTACGCACGTTACCGTAACCTTGCGGCGCGCTGGCGCAACCTGCACCCGCTTGGACGGCTCGCCGATTACCGTTACTACAACATGGACGCAATCGCGGCGCGGGCGCTGGCGTTTGCTGACCGCCTGCGCGCCGAGGGCGCATAAACAGCGTGACAGGCGGCAAACCCAGGCGATCTGACCCACACACTGCCTTTTCCGTAAATTCACATCGATAGGAGCATGGTAGCCATGCAGAAAGTCATCACGTTTGCTGTCCCCTGCTATAACTCGGCGGACTATATGGAACACTGCATCAATTCCCTTTTGACCGCGGCGGCGCAGGATGTTGAAATCCTTCTGATTGACGACGGCTCAACGAAGGACGATACACCCGCCATCTGTGACCGCTACGCCGCGGAATACCCCAATATGGTTCGTGCGATTCATCAGGAGAATGGCGGACACGGCGAGGGCGTGAATCAGGGAATACGCCACGCAAGCGGGCTATACTATAAAGTAGTTGATTCCGATGACTGGCTTGACGCCGACGCGCTCTCCGCCGTGATGGAGCAGCTGCGCGCGTTTGCCGCAGAGGAAACGCCCATTGACATGCTCATCACAAATTATGTCTATGAGCATGTTCTGGAAGACACGCGAAAGGTGATGCGGTATACCAATGTGTTTCCGCGCAAGCGCGTCTTCCAGTGGGAGGACATTGGCCGCTTCCGCCCGTCGCAGTATCTGCTCATGCACTCGGTGATCTACCGGACAAATCTGCTGCGAGAATGCGGCCTGGCGCTCCCAAAGCACACCTTTTATGTGGACAACCTTTTTGTCTACCAGCCCCTCCCCTATGTGAAGAGCATGTATTACATGGATGTTGATCTCTACCGCTATTATATCGGCCGCGCCGATCAGTCGGTCAATGAGCACGTGATGGTACAGCGCGTCGACCAGCAAATTTTAGTTACCCGGCAGATGCTCGTCAGTCATAATCTCAAAACCCTATGCAAATCCCAACGCAAGCTGGGCCGTTATATGACCAACTACCTTGCGATGATGATGACCATCTGCTCCATCTTTCTGCTGATCGACAGCTCACCTGTGTCACTGGGGAAGCGCACACAGCTCTGGGAGGAATTGCGCGCGCTCGACGCCGACCTCTACCACAAACTGAAATACCGCTCCATCTCCATGGTGAGCAATATTCCGGGGTATCAGGGGCGCAGGGCCACCGTCACCATCTACCGGATGGCGCAGCGGATCTATAAATTCAATTAAATAAAACGGACAATCACCAATGGATGATTGTCCGCCAGACTGAAGACAAAGTGGTTGAAATCGTGTGATTTCAACCACTTTGGGTTGCA